>DASTRT010000367.1:0-2189 GCA_035761085.1 Methylophilaceae bacterium | reverse complement strand
TGGCACTTTGCCTGGCTGGATAGCGAACTCTCGGCTACGCAGCTGGAGACGCTGCAAAAAATCCTGACCTATGGCCCGAAAATGGCGGAAGGCACGCCTAGCGGCGAGCTCTTCCTGGTGGTTCCACGGCCCGGCACGATTTCCCCCTGGTCCACGCGTGCGACGGAAATCGCTCGCCATTGCGGTATCGAGAACATGATCCGGCTGGAACGCGGCATCGCGTTTTATGCCGACACCGCCGACGGCGCGCCTCTATCCGAAACTGAAATACAGGCGCTGAAACCGCTAATCCATGACCGCATGACGGAAGCTGTGTTTGGCAACCTGCAGGATGCGGAGCGGCTCTATCACAATGCTGTACCGGCGCCCATGAACAGCATCGATATCCTTGGCGGCGGCAGAACCGCGCTGGAAACGGCCAATGCCGACATGGGTCTGGCGCTGTCGCCGGACGAGGTGGATTACCTCCTGGACAACTTCACGCGCATGGGCCGCAACCCGACCGATGTCGAGCTCATGATGTTTGCCCAGGCGAATTCCGAGCACTGTCGTCACAAGATTTTCAACGCGGACTGGGTGATCGACGGTGTAAGGCAGGACCAGTCGCTGTTCGCCATGATACGCAACACCCACAAGCTTAACCCTGGCAAGACCGTGGTGGCTTACGCAGATAATGCCTCCATCGTGGCGGGCGGCAAGACGCGGCGCTTTTACCCGAAGGCTGACGGCAAGTACGCCTATGCCGAGGAAGACATGCATTTCCTCATGAAGGTGGAAACGCACAACCATCCGACCGCCATCTCGCCATTTGCCGGCGCTGCTACCGGGGCCGGCGGCGAGATCCGCGACGAGGGTGCCACCGGTTCCGGCTCCAAACCCAAAGCCGGGCTGACCGGCTTTTCCGTTTCCAACCTCAACATTCCGGGTTTCGCTCAGCCGTGGGAAACCAGCTATGGCAAGCCGAGCCGCATCGCTTCAGCCTTGCAGATCATGATCGACGGCCCATTAGGCGGCGCTGCCTACAACAACGAATTCGGCCGACCGAATATCGCCGGCTATTTTCGTACCCTGGAAATCGAGACGCCGGCGGATGGCGGCAGCGAAATGCGTGGCTACCACAAGCCCATCATGCTGGCTGGCGGCGTCGGCAACATCTCCGCCAAACATTCGAAGAAAAACCCGATTCCGCCCGGCGCAGCACTGATCCAACTCGGCGGGCCCGCCATGCTGATCGGCCTGGGCGGCGGCGCGGCATCCAGCATGGATACCGGCGCCAATACCGAAAACCTGGACTTCGACTCGGTGCAGCGCGGCAATCCGGAACTGGAACGCCGGGCGCAGGAAGTCATTGACCGCTGCTGGCAGTTGGGCGAAAACAATCCTATCCTGAGCATCCATGACGTGGGTGCAGGCGGCTTGTCTAACGCCTTCCCGGAGCTGGTGAACGATGCGGGTGTCGGCGCCCTTTTCCAATTACGCAATATTCACAATGAAGAGCCGGGCATGAGCCCTCGTGAGCTGTGGAGCAACGAGGCACAGGAGCGCTACGTGATGGCGGTGGCGAAGGTGGACCTCCCACGCTTCGAGGAAATCTGTCGGCGCGAGCGCTGCCCGTTCGCCGTCATCGGCTATGCCACCGAGGAGCGCCACCTGACCGTGGAAGACAGCCATTTCGGCAACAAGCCGGTGGACATGGATCTGTCCGTGCTGCTGGGCAAGCCGCCGAAAATGACGCGCGAGGTCGTGCATGTGCAACGCAGCTTCCCTGAGTTCGATGCCAGCAATATCAACCTGGCAGAAGCCGCCGAGCGTGTGTTGCGGCTGCCCGGCGTGGCCGACAAAACCTTCCTGATTTCCATTGGCGACCGTACCGTCGGGGGCCTCACCGCGCGTGATCAAATGGTTGGCCCGTGGCAGGTGCCGGTGGCCGACGTTGCCGTCACGCTGGACGGCTATGACACCTATGCCGGCCAGGCATTTTCCATCGGGGAAAAGGCGCCGCTGGCTCTGATCGATGCTCCCGCATCCGGCCGCATGGCCATAGGTGAGGCGATCACCAACATCGCTGCCAGCTATATCGGTGAGTTGAGCGAGCTCAAGCTGTCGGCCAACTGGATGGCGCCTGCAGGGCACCCGGGAGAGGATGCAGCCTTGTATGACACGGTTCGGACGGTCGGCATGGAGCTGTG
>DASTRT010000366.1:0-2521 GCA_035761085.1 Methylophilaceae bacterium | reverse complement strand
ACAGCCGTTTGCAGGTTGAGGTCGTCGGCATGGCGACGCAGGCGGCTTACCTGGCGATAGGCCCTGGCGAAAGGCCCGCCCATGCGCGGCAGCCAGGCATAGCGGCCAAAGATATAGAGCAGCCCGAGCAGCGAGAGCGCCAGGATCACCACCAGCACCTTGGTGCGTTCGATCGCATCCTCATCCTTGAGCAGCAGCGGCCCGCGGAACGGGCTCATGTCGGTTTCCACCTTCACCGAGCCGTAAACCGAAATTGGAGAAATGGCGAACTGCCAGCTTGGGATGCGATATTGCACCAGCTCCTTGCCGTTCTGCAGCTTGACGATTTCGGCAGGCAGGTTGGCAGGCTTGGCCACCACATTGTTGGTGAATACCTGGTAGGCCATATGCAGTGTATGCGTGGTGGAGTCCTTGTGCTCTTCCACGGTGTGCTTGAGGCTGCTCAGCTCGATGCCGATGACCTGGCCCTTGTAGCGGCGCTGATAGCCGACGATGGGCAGCGAGGTATCAAGCAGCTTGTAGGGTTTCTTGATATCGAGAACGATGGTCCGTTCCAGGATATCACCCACGGTGTAGCCGACATCGCGTTGCGGGTTGATCTCGGTCAGCGTGACGACGCCATCCTTGACACTGGGTAGCTCTGAGTCCATGTCGCCGGTAGCAAAAACCGGCAGGCTCAGGCTTAGCAGCAGGAGAAGAAATAACGAGGTAAGGGTCTGTTTCATGGGTCGTCACACGGCAATAAACTGGTGGAAGTATTCGGTGAGGTCATCGGCGTCGAATTCGCCCTCGACAAAGAAGGGCGGCATATCGAAGCGCATGAACATTTCATAGATGGCGGTGCGGCGGTCTTCGAACGACTGGATGATGCGTTCGCGCAGCTCCTTGCGCAGGAACAGTGTGCGACGGACACCGGTTTCGCTGTCGGCCACGCTGGTAATGCCGAATTCGGGAATATTGCGGTATTCCTCGGCATCCCACAGCACCACCGGCACGATGTGATGGCGCAACAGCATGGGCAGCGACTGCTCCAGCAGCGACATCGGCATGTGGAAGTCGGAAATCAGGAACACCAGCGAGCGCTCGCGCGGCAGGAAGCGGTAGATATCGACCAGGCCATCGCTGCCGATGTGAGGCGGATGGTAATCCTTGAGCTTTTCCGCCATTTCGAGGCCGCGCTGCGCCTTGGCCGAAGCCGTGCTGATCCAGTCTTCGCGCACGACCTCGTCGAAGCCGAGGAAGCCGAACGGGTCGGCATTGTGCCCTGCGGATTGTGCGATGGATTCCACAATCTCCGCCGCCAGGCGCAGCTTGCGCTTGCGGCTGCCAAAGTTCATCGAGCCCGACAGGTCGCAGATGGCAAACACCGGCGTCGAGCTCTTCTGGTTGAACAGCCGCACATAGATCTGCTCCATCGGGTCGCGGATGGTCTGGCGGATGTCGATGCGGCGCGGGTCCGGATAGGAGAGCAGCGTCGTATGTCCGCGGAATTCCATGCCCATGCCGCGCTGGGTGCTCGTATGGCGACCAGGGTGACGGCCACGTGTGCGCCAGCTGATGTGGTAGCTGAATTCCTTGATGTTGAAGTTATCCATGCGTTACAAAACCCGTGACCGTCCTAAAAACATGCAGCAGAGATGGCGATGCGAGGCGCCGAGGCGCGAAAGGCGGGCGCCATCAGCAAGAGATTTTCGCTGGGAACACGAGACGCGGCGCCAATGAGCGGCAGGCGCAGGCAGTACATGAAGTACGACAAGCGTGTCGCGAAGCGGGCAACAAAGTATCGTGGAAGCAGCGGAAATCTCATTTTATGGAGCGGAGACGGCGTTGGTAATGCCGTGAAGGAGTTCTCGCGCGATCTCGGTACGCCGCATTTCATAAACCGGGCTGAATACCAAGCGGTGCGCCGTGGTCGGGTGGAACACGGCATGCACGTCTTCCGGCAGCACGGCGTCACGGTTGTTGAGCCAGGCGTTCACCCGGGCGGCGCGCATCATCATGCTCATGCCGCGCGGGCTGGCGCCAGCCAGTACCAGACGGTTCATATCAACGCCGCTGACCTTGACGCCGAAATCGGTTGGTGTCTTGGTGGCACGCCAGAGGTCCAGGGCATAGCGGCGCAGCGTGGGGCTGGCGTCGATGCTGGACTGGATTGCCTTGGAAAAAGCATTGAGCTGGTCGAACTGCAGGATATCCGCATCCACCGTGTTCACCAGAGCATCGACATCGTGGAAGCGCGTATCGAACACCAGCGATTCCATGATCTCGGGATCACTCGGCACCACGATGGGGATTTCCATCATGAAACGGTCGCGCGCGGCGGAGGGGATTTCGAAAGTTTCTTCCTTTTCCACCTGGTTGCGGTCGGCGAATACCAGCATGTGAGGGAAGTGGTGTTCGGCGTTGAACGCGGTCAGCGTGCGCTCGGCCATCACGCGCAGCAGCAGCGAGTGTACCTGCGGACGCGCGCGGTTGATTTCGTTGAAGAAAAAGACTGACAGGTTCTCGCCGGACATCAGTA
>DASTRT010000365.1:0-3024 GCA_035761085.1 Methylophilaceae bacterium | reverse complement strand
CCCAGCGTTACCAAGGTGAGCGGCAAGGTCAGGAAGATGAGGATGGGTCGCAAAATGGCGTTGACGAAGCCCAGCATCAGGGCCGAAATCAGCAGGGAAGAGCGACTGGTGAACTGGATGCCTTTGAAGATATAACTGGCGACCCAAAGCGACAGGCTCATGATGGCCCAATGGAGCAGGAATTCAGGCAAGGTAGATGTCATTTTTAGTTTTTCCTATTGGCAAGAATGTATTCGGCGCATTGTAACCCGCTGCGGATAGCGCCCTCGATGGTGGCAGGATAAAGATTGCCTACTGTTCCGTCTGTGCTGTAGTCCCCAGCCAGGTAAAAGCCGGAGAGTGCAGTTTTTTGCTCAGGTCGCTGCAGGCCGACTGTGCAGGCGAAGGTTGCGCGCTTTTCTGCAATGACCTTGTGCCACAACGGCTCGGGCAATTGAGGGAAGGCCTGAGCCAGCTCCTTGATAACCGCCAGCGCGAGGTCCTGCTGCGAGACCGCCTGATGCTGGCCTTCCGCGCTGATGACTACTGCCAGCACGCCTCGTTGACCGCACAGGTGACCGCGGTCGAATACCCATTGACTATAGATGACCGGTTCGCCCGCAAATCCCAGCATGGGTTCTGGCAGGCGCACCGTTTCCGGATACTGCAGATAGACCGTGTAGATGGGCTGGTACTCGAGCTGCTCAAGCTGTTTTACGGTCACCTGCAATTCCGCAAGATGCTCGATCAGTGGCGGCAGGCGAAACGGCGAGATGGCGGCAATAACGTGGGTGAACTGGCAGGGCATTTCGTCGCCAGTGTGCAGCAGGAAGCCTTCGGTCCGTTTTTCGATATGGGAGACAGGCATAGTCAGCCGGATAGTGCCACCCTGCTGCTGAATAAAGGCGGCAAGGGGCGCTGCCATCAGGCTGGAAAGATCAACACGGGGCAACAGCATGTCGCTGTCAGCCCTGCCGCGCGCAAAGCTGTCCCGCAGTACATTAAGATAGACTTGGGCGCTGGCTTCCTGGATGGGAGTGTTTAGTGCTGCCAAACACAGCGGCTCCCACAGTAGCCGAATCAGGCGCTGCGGCTGGCGCTTGCGCTGCAGCAGGGCGAGCAGTGGCTCATCCTGCTGTAGCCGAAAACCGGCCAGTTTCATCCAAATCATGAAACGTACTGCTGCCAGGCGTTCTTTCAGGGAAAGTCCTTTTGCCCGCAGAAAGCCGGAAAGAACATGCATGGGTGCAGGCAGGTTCTCCGCAGCGCGTAGCACCAGTGAGGGATGCATGTGCAAGCTCAGCGGCAGGCGCAGCATGGCCTGATCTCGGTCCACGCCAGCCAATTGCAGCAGACGCAGCGTGTTACGATAAGCGCCCAGCAGGATGTGCTGGCCGTTGTCAAGCGAGAGGTTTTTCCATTGCACACCGCGGGCACGGCCGCCGAGATGCGGGCTGGCTTCAAACAGCGTGACGGCAAACCCTTCTTCCGTCAGTCGGGCGGCAGCGGCAAGACCAGCGCAGCCTCCGCCGATCACGGCGACATGCGGTCTGGCAGTTTCCGCCATCAGACTCTGATCCAGGTGGTCCAGGCAAGCCAGAGCTTGCGAAGCGGGGTCAGGGATATGCGCGCATTCAGTACTTTGCCAGCCCCATCCGACCGGATCTCACGCAGCAGTGTCCGGTAAATGGCCGTCATGATGAGCCCGGTGCGCTGTTGCTTGCGGTCTTCCGGCGGCAGCTGATTAAGGGCGCGGTCGTAAAAGCTCTCAGCGCGCTCGATCTGGAATTCCAGCAGTTTTTGCATCTGCAGGGTTTCACGTCCCTGCAGGATGTCTTCCTCGGTCACGCCGAACTGCGCCAGCTCATCCAGCGGCAGGTAGATACGGTTGCGCCGTGCATCTTCGCCCACATCGCGGATGATGTTGGTAAGCTGGAAGGCCAGACCGAGGTCGTGCGCGTATTTCAGCGTGTTGTGATTGCGGAAGCCGAATATGGAGGCGGACAGCAGGCCGACGACACTGGCGACACGGTAGCAATAGAGCTGCAGATGCTTGAATTCCGCGTAGCGGTTTTGATCCAGGTCCATCTCCATGCCATCGATGATTTCCTGGAAATACTCTTCGTTAAGCTGATGACGCTCGATTGCCGGCGCCAGCGCGAGCGTCACCGGATGTTGCGATTCCCCCTTGAAGAGGTTGCCGATCTCCTTGCGCCACCAGGCGAGTTTGGTGCGTGCCACCAGCTCTTCCTGGCATTCGTCGGCGATATCATCGATTTCACGACAGAAAGCATAGAGCGCGGTGATGGCTTCGCGCTGCGGCTTGGGTAGAAACAAGAAACTGTAGTAAAAGCTGGAACCGCTGGCGGCCGCCTTGTCCTGGCAATATTCCTGCGGGCTCATGAATGGTAGCCTCTTTTCATTAGTGCACGGGTCAGCATGAAGATCCAGTCCCACGGTTGGAGAACGGGGCGGTGACGGAACATATCACCATTGACCGCCTGAAGTTTGTGCAGGATACGCTCACCGCCAGCGATCACGGTCCGCAATTCCAGGCCGACACGGCCAGGCAATGCAAGCCCAAGCGGGCTGCCGGCTTTCATCCGGCCCTTCACGCGGGTGATCTGGAAGGCCATGAAAGCCTGCCAGTTGCCGCCGGTCTCGCCACGTGCAATCTGCTGTTCGGTGATGCCATATTGGCGCATTTCATCGAGCGGGAAATAGATGCGGTTCTTGCGGTAATCGATGGCCACATCCTGCTGGAAGTTGATGATCTGCAGGGCGGAGCAGATGGTGTCAGAGCGCTCGAGATTCTCAGGCGTGGTTTGTTTATATAGATGCAGCAGCAGCCGGCCGATGGGATTGGCCGAGCGACGACAATAGTCGAGCACTTCGGCAAAATTCTCATAGCGGGTCTTGACCACATCCTGGCTGAAGGCATCGAGCAGGTCCCGAAACAACTGAACGGGCAGGCCCCAGGTTTTTATCATGGTGGCCAGTTCAGCAAAGAAGGGAGAGTGCGCGACCTGCCCAGCTTCGATGCGG
>DASTRT010000364.1:0-2060 GCA_035761085.1 Methylophilaceae bacterium | reverse complement strand
CTTTGGCTTTTCAGCCTTCAGTCGCTCGGAAATAGCCCCGATTTCAATCGCTGCCTGCAACGGCGGGAGTGCACTGATGCGTGCTGCTTCGGCTTTATTCTTGCCTAGCCAATACGCCACATCGTGCTGGTTTGGAGCATTGATGATCGCCATGCCCACCGCTTGGCTAATTGGAACATCCGGGCTTTCTGCCACTTCCACATAATCCGGATACTTTTCAATTGCCTTGGATTTGCCCTCATTCCACGCATTGATGCGCTGTTGATGGACTTCCTCCACGGTAGCCTGGGCACTGCGAGTCTGCTGCTCAGCCTGATATGCCTTGACCGCTTGCCTGCCCGACCACGCCGCAAGCTCTGCGGTGTAATCGTCCGGGTCGTCGTACATATCGCGCGTCGGTTTGGGATCGGCTTCCTGCTGACGCTGCTGCGCTTCCTTTGCGGAATCGCCGGTCAGTTTCTCGATCACCTTGAGCGCCTCTGATAGACGCTGGCTGGTTTCTGCCGCCAAACGCTCCGCTTCGCTCCGTTGCCGGGTTAGCTCGTCGATGCGCTTCTGCACGCCTTTTCGGGGTTTCCCTTCATCGTGCGCGGCGGTGTCGTCGCCGTGATCTTCAATAGACGTTGCCGAATCGTCCGATTTTTCAACCTGTTCGGTCGCGGCTTGTTCGGAATCTACACTGACCGGTTCGTTATTGTCAACAGCTTCCGATGCAGGCTGTTCCACTCGGTCAGACGTGGCAGACAAAGCCGGAGCCGGCTTCTTGAGAGTCAGCAAATCAGGCATGGATTACTCCAAGGGATTTTGCCCGGTGTTCGTCGCCGGTACCGTTTCTTGCGGGGTGTTCATACGATCCATGATTTGCATGGTCGTATCGGCCACGTCCTTGCGCTGCTGGTGATCCAGCTTGGCAAGCGCCGTTTCCATCTTCTGCGCAATGTCCATGACCTTAGTCTCATAGTCGGTCTGGATCTTGGCCATCTTGGCAGCGAAGTCCTTTTCGTACTTGCTGTTCAGAATCATCCGGTCAGCGGTCTGATCCTGTAACTGCTTCATCAACTGCTGACGCTCCATCGTCATTTGCTGGATCTGGTTCATCATTGCCTGAATCTTTGCAGCGACTTCCGGCGTCATGTTGTCCGGATCAGGCATGAGAATGTTTGGCGGAATGGTCTTTGCCAGACGTGCCGCAATCTCTTGCGCCATCGGCCAATCCTGCACCTTGGCGTACAAATCAGCGATAAGCGGAGCGGCGTTCGGCATCTTCGCCATGAAATCGGCCATCTGCTCGGAAGCTTCAATGCGCTTCGTGGCGTAGCTCGGCCCCACCGTGACCGTCACGCCGTATTTACCCACAGACGGGTTGAAGATCGGCAACTGCTGGCCCTGAGCGTTTTGGCCCATCATCATCGCCTTCCCGGCTGATGGGTCGATGCGGATCATCTGTTCCGTGCCGTCCTCGCGCAGAATGTTCATGATGCGGGGAGTATCCAGAACCTTGGGGATCATTACGATCAAAAGGTGGCCGGTGTACTTCAGCGCACGGGCGAAGTTGTCGATGTAATGGAACGAACCCACATCCCCCGACCGGCGAAGCTCGTGCAACGCCTTGCCAGACTCGTCGTATTGGCGCTCTGCCAGCGTCGCATCAAATCGGATACCCGTGGTGGCCTGCATATCCTGCGCAGCGCCCTGAATCGCTTCCAGAACTCCTTGCGGGGCCATACCCATGGCCTGACGGCTGGGAGGCGGTGCAGGTGTGCCAGCGACGCTCGTGCCCTTGTAGAGCAGATACGGCATGCTCTTGGTGTTGGCTTGATTCCAAGCGGCCTCGTGGCCCTCAACCTGGCCTTCTTCCATGACGAACGGAGCCTTGGGCTGCAATGCCACAAGCTCGGCTTCCGTCGTACGCCAGTAGTTGTACATGCGCTGGGCGTCTTTGGCATCGCGCACAATGCCAGCAAACGTCACCTTGCCCTGCACGTCGATTTCATCACCAACGCAACGCACAATCGGGATATAGCCATCGGTCGGAACTTCCGTGCGCTCAAGGATTTCGA
>DASTRT010000363.1:0-2939 GCA_035761085.1 Methylophilaceae bacterium | reverse complement strand
TGGCATAAAGTGCCGGATCGGCAAGCCGCTCGTCAAGCCGCGCCTTTTCCTGCTGCCAGCGCTGCATGCCAACCTCCAGCTGCTCGGCTTCCTTCAGCAGCGGCCTGCGCTCGGCCAGCCGCGCCTGGCGTTCCAGCTTGCTTTGCTGCCGGTCGTTGCGGGTAGCGGGTTTGGTCTCCTGTGCAGCGGCTTTCGTCTCGCGCTGCCGGGCGGCGAGCCACTGCCGGTAATCCTCCAGATCGCCGTCGAAGGCTTCCGCCTTGCCATCAGCCACCAGCAGGAACCGGTCGCAGGTTGTGCGCAACAAGGCACGATCATGCGACACCAGCACCACGCCGCCGTCGTATTCCTGCAATGCCAGGGTCAGCGCATGACGCATTTCCAGATCCAGATGGTTGGTCGGCTCGTCGAGGAGCAGCAGGTTGGGCCGGGTCCAGATCAGTAGTGCCAGGGCAAGGCGCGACTTTTCGCCGCCGGAAAAGGCGCCGCATGGCGCCGTCGCCATATCGCCGCGGAAATCGAACCCGCCCAGATAATCCCGGTGGTCCTGCTCGCGTGTCTGCGGATCCAGCCGCAGCATGTGCTGCAACGGTGATTCGTCTGCCCGCAGCTGCTCCAGCTGGTGCTGGGCGAAATAGCCGATATTGAGATTTTTGCCTTCCACCCGCTTGCCGCCCAGCAATTGCAACTCACCGGCGAGCAGTTTTATGAGCGTGGATTTGCCGGCGCCGTTACGCCCCAGCAATCCCACCCGCTCACCAGGGCGTAAAGTCAGGGCGACGTGCTGCAATATGGGAATGTCGCCGTAACCCGCCGCAGCAGCATCCAGCACCAGCAAGGGGTCGGGCTGCGCCAGCGGCTCGCGAAAGGCGAATTCGAACGGGCTATCCACATGTGCCGCCTGCACCAGCTCCATGCGCTCCAGCGCCTTGATGCGACTCTGCGCCTGACGAGCCTTGGTCGCCTTGTAGCGGAAACGGTCGATGTATTTGTGCAGATGGGCAACCTCGCGCTGCTGGCGTGCATGCAGCGCTTGCTGCTGCGCCAGCCGCTCGGCGCGCTGCTTCTCGAAATCCGAGTAATTGCCGCGGTACAGCGTCAACTGTTGCTGCTCGATATGCAGGATATGGTTGACGGTGGCGTCGAGAAAATCGCGATCGTGCGAAATCAGCAGCAGCGTCCCGCGATAATCCTTGAGCCAGCCTTCCAGCCAGATGACAGCGTCCAGATCCAGATGGTTGGTCGGCTCATCGAGCAGCAGCAGGTCGGAGCGGCACATGAGCGCTCGCGCCAGGTTGAGGCGTACTCGCCAGCCGCCGGAAAAATCCGCCACCGGCCGCGCCATGTCGCTGTCGCTGAAGCCCAGCCCGTGCAGCAATTCGGCTGCTCGCGCTCTGGCCGCGTAACCGCCGATCTCGCCCAGGCGGGCATGCAGTTCGCCCACCTTGGCTCCGTGACCGCCCGCTTCCGCCTCGGCGAGCCCACGTTCGATCTCGCGCAATTCGGTATCGCCATCCAGCGTGAACTCGATTGCCGGCGTCGGCAATGCCGGCGTTTCCTGCGCCACATGGCCAATCACCCACTGCCACGGCATCTCGAAGTCGCCCGTTTCCTGATGCAATTCGCCGCGAAGCAAGGCGAACAGGCTGGACTTGCCGGTGCCGTTGGCACCAGTCAGGCCGACCTTGTGGCCAGGGTGCAGCTGGAAGGTAGCGCCGCTGAAGAGGATGCGGGTACCGCGTGCAAGCTGAAGATTTTTAAACTGAATCAAAACGAGGGGGTCCTAGTGCGAGCCGATGACATCCGAGACCGCCATTTTAAAGCATAAGGGTTTGCCTACCTTGCAAATTTATCCCTCTGACCCAACCTGAAGAACATTGACTACCCCAGGACGAAATGAAATACTCCAGCATCATTGCCAGTGCTGCGCCAGGCGCACACTCACCCGACCGGGATTCCACCGGCCTCACTGAATAACATATGGTCAAAAAGTCACTGTTCTGGTTTTACCGCGTCACGCTGATTGTCCTGTGGACGAGCATTGTCATATTCGCATCCTCCGTACTCACCCTGCGCTACCTGATCCTGCCCCATATTCAGGATTACAAGCCCACCATTGAGCAACGCGTCAGCCAGGCCGTAGGCCAGAAAGTCACTATCGGCGATATTCAGGCAAGCTGGCAGGGGCTGGATCCGCACCTGACCCTGCTCGATGTCGTGCTGCATGACCAGCAGAACCGCCCCGGCCTCACGCTCGATCACGTGGAGGCCAGCCTTTCCTGGCTGTCCGTGCCGCTGCTGGAGCCGAGGCTCTCCTCCCTGGCGATCTACGAACCCGAACTCACCATCCGCCGGGAGCGGGATGGCACGCTCTACGTAGCGGGAATGGCGATGAGCGGCCCGGCTCGCCCGGCTTTTCCCAACTGGCTGCTGCGCCAGGCGCAGATCGATGTGGTTGATGCCTCCATCGTCTGGCAGGATGAGCTACGCCAGGCGCCACCGCTGACGCTCAGCAAGCTGCAGCTCCGGCTGGTCAGCCCGCCCTGGGAAAACCTGATCGGCCACCACAAGTTCGGCCTGCAGGCGCTGCCTTCTGCTGGTTCATCCCAGCCCATCGACATCCGCGGCAATCTGTACGGCAAGGATGTCAGCAAGCTGCAAGAATGGCATGGCACGATCTACGGATTGGCCCAGGGTACTGACATCGCCGCCTGGCGCAACTGGATCACCTACCCCTTCGATCTGCGTGAGGGCTTCGGTGCAGCGCAATTCTGGGCGGACTTCTCCAATGGCGAATTTCGCCGTGTGACCAGCGATGTGGTGTTTCGCAATGTGCACACACGGTTTTCCGCCAGCAGCCCAGAAGTCAGACTCAGCACCCTTTCGGGCCGGCTGAAATGGATACGGCATGAAGACGGCAATGAGTTTCGCGCGCAGCA
>DASTRT010000362.1:0-3659 GCA_035761085.1 Methylophilaceae bacterium | reverse complement strand
GTGAAGAAATCGCCGACCTGCTGGCGGCGGTGGTGTCCAAGGATGTCGAGGTGCTGCGCGACATCCTGCTGCTGTGGACAGACGATGTACGCGTGGATGAGGAAAAGCTCACGGCCGATGTGGACGAATTCATCGGCAATTACGAACACGCTCCCCTGAAGCAGGTGCGCTTCAGTGCCCTATTGAACGACCTCACCACCATCATGCGCGAGAACCACCTGGCGGTGCCGCCGGACCTTACCATGCTGTTCAAGGCGCTGATCACCATGGAAGGCCTGGGGCGCCGGCTGGACCCGGATTTCCAGATCATCGAGCACCTGACGCCTTTCGTGAAACAGGTGATCATGAACCGCTACATGCCGGCGGCGCTATTCAAGCGCGGCCGCAAGGGTGTCACCAGCCTGGTCGGTGCCTTCAGCCATCTGCCGGGCGATGTGTCCCAGGTGCTGCGTGAGGCCGCCCGCGGCCGCCTGCGCATCAATCTCGACCTGAAACGCCTCGACCATTTCGGCCACCAGCTGGACCACAGCACCAACCGGCTGACCATGGCCATGATCGCGGCGGCGCTCATCGTCGGCTCGTCCATCGTCATGACGGTCAAGGGCGGACCCACGCTGTTCGGTCTGCCGGCGTTCGGGTTTATCGGGTTTTTCCTGGCGTTCGTGATCGGGCTGCTGCTCATGATTTCCATCTGGCGTTCTGGCCGGGAAGACTGATCGCGCTGTTTTGCAGTTGAATTGAATGAATTGAAGGTGCTGTCGCGGTATGTCCGATCTTGAAAGGGTGTTTGGCGCCGAGGGTCCGCTGGCCGCCGTGATTCGCGGCTACCGCCAGCGCGGCCAGCAGCTCGAAATGGCCAAGGCGATTGAAGAGGCCATTCGTGATCAACGTCAATTGGTGGTCGAGGCGGGCACCGGCACCGGCAAGACCTTTGCCTACCTGATTCCCGCGCTGCTGTCAGGCGGCAAGGTTATCGTTTCCACCGGCACCAAAACGCTGCAGGATCAGCTGTTCAACCGCGACCTGCCGGCGATTCGCGACGCACTGCAGATTCCGGTTACCGTCGCCATGCTCAAGGGCCGCGCCAATTACGTTTGCCACTTCCATCTCGAGCGTGCCGTCAATGACGGCCGCTTCATTTCACGCGAAGACGCACGCCATGTGCATGTCATCCGCAGCTTTGCCGAGCACAGCAGTACCGGCGACAAGAGCGAACTGACCGATGTACCGGAAAATGCGACCATCTGGCCTGCTGTCACCTCCACGCGCGACAACTGCATCGGCCAGGATTGCCAGTACTACAAGGACTGCTTCGTCATGGAAGCGCGCAAGCGCGCACTCGCGGCTGATGTGGTGGTGGTCAACCATCACCTGTTTTTTGCCGACGTCATGCTGCGCGACGAGGGCGTGGCCGAACTGCTGCCGGCGGCCAACACCATCATCTTCGACGAGGCGCACCAGCTGCCAGAGGTGGCCGGCCTCTTTTTCGGCGAGGATATTTCCACCAGCCAGCTCATGGAATTGGCGCGCGATACGCATGCGGAAGCGCTGACTACCGCCAAGGACTGTGCTGCGCTGCCGGAATGCACTGCTGCACTGGAGAAGGCCGTGCGCGATTTCCGCCTGGTATTCGCCTACGAGGGCAGCCGCATGCCGGTGCAGAAGGCGCAGGCGCTCAAGGGGTTCGAAACGAACTTCACGACCATGCTGGAGAAGCTGCAGGCTCTCAATGCCGTGCTGGAAACGCAGGCCGAGCGTGATCCGGCGCTGGAGAATTGCCACACACGCGGCCTGGCGCTGCTCGCCCAGCTGCAGCGCTGGCAGGCGGCCGAAAACAGCGACCTCGTACGCTGGGTGGAAGTGTTCACGCAATCGGTGCAGCTGCATGCGACCCCCTTGTCGGTAGCAGAGGGTTTCGGCAAGCAGCTGGCCGGCACACCGCGGGCCTGGATTTTTACTTCCGCCACGCTCGCCATCAAAAACGACTTCAGTCATTATCTGGCACAGATGGGCCTGCAGGAGGCAACGACGGGTTGCTGGAGCAGCCCGTTCGACTACGGCCAGCAGGCGCTGCTGTATGTGCCTCAGCAGATGCCTGAGCCCAATAGCCCGGGCTACAGCGCAGCGGTGGCTGCGGCTGCGCTGCCGGTGATCCGGGCCAGCCGCGGGCGTGCCTTCGTGCTGTGCACCAGCTTGCGTGCCATGCGCGAGATCCATGCCCTGCTCAAGGAAGCGTTCGAGACTGAGGGCCTTGAATTCCCGTTGCTGCTGCAGGGTGACAGTCCGCGCAGCGAACTGCTGGAGCGCTTCCGCAGGCTGGGTAACGCAGTGCTGGTGGGTTCGCAGAGCTTCTGGGAGGGTGTGGACGTGCGCGGTGAAGCGCTATCCGCGGTCATCATCGACAAGCTGCCGTTTGCGCCGCCCGATGATCCCGTCCTCGCGGCGCGTATCGACAAGATGAACGCCGAAGGCCGCAATGCCTTCATGGAGTACCAGCTGCCTTATGCCGTCATTACGCTCAAGCAGGGCGCGGGGCGATTGATCCGCGACGAGGCTGATCGCGGTGTGCTGATGATCTGCGACCCGCGTCTTATCAGCAAACCTTATGGACGTCGGATATGGCAGAGCCTGCCGCCGTTCCGCAGGACGCGAGAACTGGAGGCAGTAGTCGATTTCTTCGCGGAGACTGGCCGAACTGCGGGCGAGCCCCTTCCCTGACGCCGCCTTGGCAGGGATAATGCGGGGAACCGTTAGGCATCTGACAATAAAAAGCGGAGCATTTGTTGAAAGAGAAGATATCCAGGATTGAACGTGCAGTTGCCCGCATCGTGCTGGTCTACCTGGTGCTGGGCCTGTTCTGGATATTTTTCAGCGATTCCATCCTGGCCTGGCTGGTTCCCGATCCGGTGTTGTTCCAGCGCTACAGCACCTTTAAGGGCATGGCCTACATTGCGCTGACGGGCGTCCTTCTGTACCTGCAGGTCCGCAACACGCTGGTGAAGCGGTTCCAGATCGAACAATCCCTGATGATCAGTGAAGAGCGCTGGAAATTTGCGCTCGAGGGTGCGGGCGAGGGCGTCTGGGATTGGAACCTGCAGACCGACGAAGTCTATCGTTCCGCTCGTTGGCTGGAAATCTATGGCTATGCCGAGGACGAGATCGGGCATACCGCGCTGGAAGGCCGGGCGCTGATCCACCCCGATGACCTGACGCAGGCGGTGGAGGATATCCAGGCCTATCTGGAGGGACGCCGGGCTGTTTTCATTTCCGAATTCCGGCTGCGCTGCAAGGACGGCAGCTGGAAATGGACACTGAGCCGCGGCAAGGTGGTGGAGCGCAGTGCCGACGGCAAGCCGCTACGCATGATCGGCATCCATTCCGATATTAGCGACCGCAAGAATTCCGAAGAGCAGGTGTTCCAGCTCGCGCACTACGATTCGCTCACGGGCCTGCCCAACCGCGTGCTGTTCATGGATCGCCTGCACCAGGATATCCGCAAGGCACGCCGGTATGGGAATTCGGTAACGCTGATTTTCCTCGATCTCGACCGCTTCAAGGAAGTCAACGATGCGCTGGGCCACGATGTCGGCGACCAGCTGCTCAAGGAGACGGCCAATCGCTTGCTGGGCTGCGTGCGCGGCAGCGATACCGTGGCGCGG
>DASTRT010000361.1:0-2258 GCA_035761085.1 Methylophilaceae bacterium | reverse complement strand
CGAGGCGCCGCGCGCCCAGGCGATAGCGGTAAAACGCCCAGGCCGGGCAGATGGCTTGGGCCCGGATCAAGCCGGCACCACCGCTGATACGTTCTCCGGCGGCGACCGGCGGTGCCACATGGTCATCCAGCCACTGCTTGCTGTCAGGGTTGGCGCAACCCTGGGCGAGCTTTTCGGCCAGGGTGGCTGCAAGGGGCGGTGTTTCCTGCAGCAGGGGAATGCCTTCCAGCAAGGGGCTCACGCGCAGTTCGCTTTCACCGCTCTTGTGCGCCCAGGAGAAGACAATCTCTCGTGCACTGCGTAGTAAGCGCTGGTGGATGGCCTGCGCGAATTCCGCCTGGATGGCGCCGTCTGCGTTAGGCGCACGCACCGCCCGCTGCATGCCTGCCGGCAGCAGGGGGTTGGGATCTGCGGGCGGCGGCCAAACATGGTCATTCATGCCCATGACCCACATGCCGTCCAGCGGTTCGGCTACGGTTTCCAACATGCCCATGACGAGAATTTGCGGGTTGCCTTCGGATTCAGGCTGGAATACCTGGTCGTTGCAACTCAGTGTGAGCCGCTGCACGACCTGCGGGAAAGTCATGGCGCCCTGCACCACATCGAAATCGGCTAACGATGCCAGCACCTTGTTGAACGCGCGCCGGGCCTGGTATTCATGGCTCGACAGAGTGCGTTCGCCCGGCCAGCCGGAATTCCTGAGCAGTTGCCCGATAGATTGAGCCCAGGCGGAAGGCAGTTGCCGTGAAGGAAAGGCTACCAGCCCGTCATGCATGGCCTGCAGGTCAGATAGTGTCTTGGTGATGGCAAGACCACGCTCCTGCTGTTTGCGCGCATAGCGCAACAGGCGGTCCAGTGCCAGCGTCCCCGGCAGATCGCGACGCATGCGCGCGTCAAGTCGGGCCCGGTCGTCAGCTTCGACAGCACTGGCCGACCAGTAAGGCCCTAGCAGCAAGCGTGAAAATTCCTGCTGGGCCAGCTCACGCCGGCTGGCGGCCAGATGCAGCAATTCCAGGCCAGCAGCAACGACGGGCTCGCGCGCCAAAGGGCTGCCAAGGGAAAAGTCATAATTACGTGGCAGTTCAGCGAGTGCGGGTGAAACGGCTGCTGGTTGCAGCAGGTCATCAAGCAAGGCAGCCAGCCGCTCCCGTGCGTTGGCAAGCTCCGGCGAAACAATAGCCAGCCTGGTTTGAGGATTCGCCTGCAGCCTTTCTGCCACCCAGGCCACTGCCGCCCGGCATTCGGCTTCGCTATCGGCCAGTGCGATTTGCCTTGCGTCGGCAGCATCAGGGGCTAGCAAATGGTGCCATGGCGTAACCGTGACTCCCCGCGATTGCAGCGCATCGAATAACCGCTGTTCCTGCGGGCTGATACGGTCGAAACCGGCAACAAACACTTCAACTGGCAGCGACGCCTCGCCTTTACCAAGCTGGGCAATTTGCCAATCCAGATAGCGCGTTCGTTCCATCCAGCCGGCAGTTTCACACTGCCTGCGAAACTCGGCTCGCCATTGCAGAAATTGGCTCACTTCTTCGGCCAGGCCGAACTCGGCATCCGGCACCGGGATATTCCATTCCTGCATCAGGCGATTAGCTTCCATCGCCGCTTTGGCCAGACCGGCAAGATCAAACAGAGCGCTCCACTCGCCGGCTAATGCACGCTCGATCACACGCTTCCAAAGTTCCAGTTCCTGCGCCGGATTCAGTGCCATGCGCGGCGTTTCTTCCAGCGGGATATGGCCCTGCAGCAAGGCCTGCTCGATTGCGTTATCCAGCCACTGGTTCAGGGTCAGCGCGGGCAGAGGCTGCCACTGAAGCAAGCCTGCCTCACGCTGGGTTTGATTGTGAGCCAGTCGCAGGCTGCGAGCGAGACGCGCCGTGGAACAGAGAATCGGGGAAGGAAGGGTTTCCGGCATGCCGTTATTGTAACGATAGCTGAGCCCTCAGTGATGCCAGATTAGTCACCGGACGTTAAGATAGCGCAATTCAACGCAGCAACTGATACGCATGGCAGAGCACAAGAACTACATTACCCCCGAGGGGCTGGCGGCACTCGAGTCCGAATTCAATCATCTGGTCAGGGTTGAGCGGCCGGAGGTGGTGCGCGTGGTTTCCTGGGCAGCGAGCAATGGCGACCGCTCGGAGAATGGTGATTACATCTACGGCAAGAAGCGCCTGCGGCAGATTGATTCTCGCATCCGCTTCCTGGTAAAGCGCTTGGATAACGCTGTCGTGGTGAATCCCGAGCAGCAGGCCGGG
>DASTRT010000360.1:0-3065 GCA_035761085.1 Methylophilaceae bacterium | reverse complement strand
AGCCGGGCGCAACCGCACTCATGGGGCCGTTGTGCTGCTCCGTCGGAATGCCTACCCCGAGCAGCAGCTCGCCAGCGCGTGCTTCGGCCGTGTAGCCGTCGTACTCGGCGAACACGTTCTCCAGCTCGGCGGCCTTCATGTAGTCGTCCTCGGTCGCCTCAGGGTTCATGTAGATGGCGTTCTTTTCGACGTTGGCCTTCCACATTTCCTCGTGACCCATCATCACCACGTCGAGCACGCGCTCGTTTTCGTAGGCGAACTGGTCCTGCTTGAGGAAAGCCATGCGTTCATTGGCGTCGAGGCTGACATTGCCTGCTGTCGGTTCCAATACGCCGGCCAGGATTTTCATGAAGGTGGACTTGCCGCAGCCGTTGGCGCCGATGAGGCCGTAGCGGTTGCCGTCGCCGAATTTGACGGAGACATTCTCGAACAGCGGCTTGGCGCCGAACTGCATGGTGATGTTGTTGCTGATTAGCATTGTTTTCCTTGAAAAAATTCGGCCGAGGTCACAGCCTCGGCCGTCGTTCCGGCAAAGCCGGAATCCGGGATACTGGGTCTAGAACTTGTTTTGAATGACGACTTCGTTCATCGGCAACTGCCCGCCACGCGGATAGGGCGGTTTGATGCCCTTGCCGATGGCGACATACATGGCCGGCGTGTGGTCTGGCGGCAGGTTGAGCAGCTTGCCAACGGCATCGAAATCGAAGCCGTCCATGGGGCAGGATTCATAGCCCATCTCCTTGGCAGCCAGCATCAGCGCCATGGCGGCCATGCCGCACGAACGCATGCCTTCATCGCGCTGCACGCGTTCCTTGCCGCGGTAATATTGGTCGATGGCAGCCACCAGATATTCCTGAACGGGCTTGTCCACATTGCGCCAATAGCGTTCGGGTTGTTTCTCCCAGGACTTGAGGTCGGCTACCAGCACAACCAGCAGTGAAGCATCCGTCACCTGTGCCTGATCCCAGCTTGCGGCACGTACCTGCTTGCGTAGTTCCGGATCCTGCACCAGCACGAAACGCCAGTTCTGGATGTTGAACGCGGTTGGCGACAGCATGGCGAGCGACATCAATCTGTCGATCTCGGCCTGGGTCATGCGATGCTCAGGGTCGAAGCCCTTGACCGCCCGGCGGGTTTCGATGGCTGTGGCGACACTCATGTTGTTGCTCATTTTTGCGCTCCAAGATAGTTGATATCGATGATTTCCAGCAGCTGGTTGCCTGCAGGCCGCACCCAGGTCACGCTTTCGCCCAGTTTGTGGCCGATCAGGGCCTTGGCCAGCGGAGAAACCCAGCTGACCTTATTGGCCGCGATGTCGGCTTCGTCTTCGCCGACGATATGAAAGGTACGGCTTTCGCCTTCCTCGTCCTCGACCGTCACCGTGGCGCCAAACAGTACTGTATCGGCAGGATGTTCAGCCGGATCGACCAGGATGGCACTCTCCAGCCGCGCCTCGTAATAGCGCAGGTCGCGCTGGACCACGGCCAGCCGTTGGTTAACGGTCGGGTCTTCCTTGCGAGGGAAAAGCTCGGCGCGCTCGCACTCCAGCTGTTCGGCGGTCTGCTGCAGCTGCTTCAGGCCGGAAGGCGTGACGTAATTCGGATGCGGGCTGACCGGCCGTTCGGGCAGGTCAGTGCCGGCGTGCTCCAAATCGTCTTCTTTAACAAATCCTCGACTCATGATGAATATTTTTGATGCCAATAATAGAAGAATCTAAGTAACTGACAGTATTCAGCGGCGAAATATCTGAGATCTATGTTTCTGCAGTGAAAGTCGCTAGTACCTTTATCGAGCGTAATTGCGCAAACCTGGAAAAGAGAACGAGGCGGCTAGGATGAAGCGCCGAAGACAGTACATGAAGTACGGCGAGGCGCGAAAGACGAAGCCAACAAAGTTATCTTGAATCAGGTTTGATGCAATTCACTCCCACTCAATGGTCGCCGGTGGCTTGCCTGATATATCGTACACAACGCGGTTGATGCCGCGGACTTCATTGATGATGCGGTTGGAGATCTTTGCGAGCAGGTCGTACGGCAGCTCGGCCCAGTGTGCAGTCATGAAGTCGGTGGTAACCACGGCGCGCAGTGCGACCACGTAATCATAGGTGCGGCCATCGCCCATCACACCGACCGACTTGACGGGCAGGAAGACGGCAAAGGCCTGCGAAGTCTTGTCGTACCAGCCGGAGCTGCGCAGTTCCTCGATGAAGATGTTATCCGCGAGGCGCAGCAGGTCGGCATATTCCTTTTTCACTTCGCCAAGGATGCGGACACCGAGGCCGGGGCCTGGGAAGGGATGGCGGTAGACCATTTCGCGCGGCAGGCCGAGGGCTACGCCCAACTCGCGCACTTCGTCCTTGAACAGCTCGCGCAGCGGCTCCAGCAGCTTGAGATGCAGGGTTTCCGGCAGGCCGCCGACATTATGGTGGCTCTTGATGGTGTGCGCCTTCTTGGTCTTGGCGCCGGCCGATTCGATGACGTCAGGATAGATGGTGCCTTGCGCCAGCCACTTGGCCTGCGGCAGTTTGGCCGATTCCTGCTGGAAGACTTCAACGAATTCGCGGCCGATAATCTTGCGCTTGGCTTCCGGGTCGGTGACACCTTTGAGATCGCCGAGGAATTTCTCGCTGGCGTCGACGTGGATGACCTTGACGCCGAGGTTGTTGGCGAAGGTCTGCATGACCTGCTCGGCTTCATTGAGGCGGAGCAGGCCGTTGTCTACGAAGACGCAGGTCAGCTGGTCGCCGATGGCCTTGTGGATCAGCGCCGCAGCAACCGAGGAATCCACACCACCGGAGAGGCCGAGGATGACCTGGTCGCTGCCAACTTCCTTGCGGATGCGCGCTACGGCTTCATCCACGTAGTCCGGCATGTTCCAGTCCTTGCCGCAACCGCAGATGACATGCACGAAGCGCTCGAGGATTGCCTTGCCTTGTTTGGTGTGCGTGACTTCCGGGTGGAACTGCAGCGCATAGAAGCGACGGGTTTCGTCGGCGATGGCGGCAATTGGCGTCGCCTCGTTGCTGGCGATGATTTTGAAGCCGGGCGGCAGTTCGGTGACCTTGT
>DASTRT010000359.1:0-7233 GCA_035761085.1 Methylophilaceae bacterium | reverse complement strand
CCTCTGCGTGATGCCGCGGGCAACACGGTAAACTTTCTCAGCGAGAACGAGGTGTACAACCTCAATATCGCGCGGGGCACGCTCACGCAGGAAGAGCGCAACATCATCAACAACCACATCACCGTGACCATCCACATGCTGGAGTCGCTGCCTTATCCCAAGGATCTCAAGCGCGTGCCGGAATACGCCGGCGGCCACCACGAGCGCATGGACGGCAAGGGCTATCCGCGCGGGCTGACGCGAGAGCAGATGTCCATTCCCGCACGCATCATGGGCATCGCCGATATTTTCGAAGCGCTGACCTCGCGCGACCGGCCTTACAAGAAAGCCAAGACGCTATCCGAATCGCTGCAGATACTGGGCAAGATGAAACTGGATAATCATATCGATCCCGACCTGTTCGACCTGTTCATCCGGGAAAAACTCTATCTGCGCTATGCCGAGCAGTTCCTGGAGCAGGATCAGATCGACCCGGTGGATGAATCGTTGATTCCAGGCTATGCGCCTTGAGCGCCAGCTCGGATATCAGCGATTGAAGAAGCTCTCGATTTCAATCATCAGGTCGGGAATGTCCGATTCCGTCAGGCCGTGATAGAAGGGGCCGGCTGGCGCAAGTCTGATATTCGGCCCAGCTTCGCATTGCCCCAGGCAATTGAAGTGTTCCACCGTAACTTCCAGCGCACGTTGACGCAGCTCGCTCTCCAGCCTGCAGGCGATGGTTTCACCCCCGCGCGCGCCGCAGGAGGGCAGGTTCGGGTTGGCGCGATGATTGACGCAAACGACAATCTTTCGCAGCGTGCTCATGCTGGCTGGCTGGACAAGCCTTGGGTATCCAAACGCAGATAGCTGCCTTGCTCATACCAGTCGCCCAGTACCCAGCGC
This sequence comes from Methylophilaceae bacterium, assembly GCA_035761085.1. Classification (GTDB taxonomy): domain Bacteria; phylum Pseudomonadota; class Gammaproteobacteria; order Burkholderiales; family Methylophilaceae; genus DASTRT01. Next base: position 6,351 of record DASTRT010000359.1, on the reverse strand, counting down.
TCGCAACGATGGCCATCCACCTCGATTTCATGTCTTGCCGGGCGATGGGTGTGCCCGTGAATCAGCAGCTCAGGATAGCCGTATTGCCGCAGTAGAGCATGGACGGCCTCAGCATTGACGTCCATGATGCTCGCCGCCTTGTGTGATTTTTCCTGCTCGCTGCGCTGCCGCAGGGCCTCGATCTGCGCTTTGCGCGCAGACAATGGCTGGGCGAGGAAGGTGCTTTGCCAGGCTGGGTTGCGTACCTGCTGGCGAAATGCCTGGTAATCCGTATCGTCCGTGCAGAGCTCATCGCCATGCGTCAGCAAAACCCGTTTCCCGTAAAGCGTTAGCGGGGTGGGGTCGCTTAGCAAGATTGCTCCTGCTGCCTTGGCAAAGTTTTCACCCAGCAGGAAATCGCGGTTGCCATGCATGAAGAACAATCGGGTGCCCGCTTTCTGCAACGCGCTTAAGCCGGCAATGATTCCGCGGTGCGAGGCATCTTCCAGGTCGTCATCGCCGGCCCAGTATTCAAACAGATCCCCCAGTATGTAGAGGGCTTCGGCACGTCCGGCCGCAGCCTGCAGAAAACCCAGGAATGCATGGGTGATGGCAGGCCGAGTGCGGCACAGATGCAAGTCGGAAATGAACAGGCTGTAGCGCTCGTTCATTCCCGCAGGGGATGTCACGCCTCGTGCTCGGGGCAAAGCTCGGCGCGTTCGATGATGACGTTTTCCACGGGCACATCCTGGTGACCGCTACGGTTGCCGGTCTTGACACCCTTGATCCTGTCAACCACATCCTTGCCATCGGTGACATGACCGAAGACACAGTAACCCCAGCCTTGCGCTGTAGGCGCACTGAAATTCAGGAAGTCATTGTCAGCGACATTGATGAAGAACTGGCTGCTGGCCGAATCCGGGTTCGGAGTACGCGCCATGGCAACAGTGTATTTTTTGTTCTTGAGGCCGTTGTTGGCTTCGTTCTTGATAGGTGCGTCGGTCTGCTTCTGGTCCATGTCCGCGGTGAAGCCGCCGCCCTGGATCATGAAGCCATCGATGACACGGTGGAAAATGGTGTTGTCGTAAAAACCGTTTCCTACGTAACGCAGAAAATTGGCCGTGGTGATTGGCGCCTTCTCGCTATCCAGTTCCAGGGTAATGACGCCAAAGTTGGTATGCAGTTTAACCACGTTTCTTTCCTTTAGTTGCTGTTTTGATAGTTTCTGATTTGGGCAGGGAATTGGGGATGGTATAAGGCTCGGCTACCACGGGCTTATCCAGTACTGCCGCTTTTTCGATGACGATGGGCTCTACCGGCACGTCCTTGAAGGTGCCGACGTTCTGCGTTGGCGTCTGCCCGATCTTTTTCACGATATCCCAGCCGCGTATGACCTTGCCGAACACGGCGTAGCCGATGTAATGCGGATCCGGCTTGTAGTAATTGAGGAATTTGTTGTCATCGAGGTTGATGAAGAATTGGGAAGTCGCGGAATCCGGATCAAACGCCCGTGCCATGGCCAGGGTGCCACGCTCGTTCTTGAGGCCGTTATTCGATTCGTTGGGCAGCTTGGTCAGTATCATGTCCTCCTTGATGGCGCCTACCAGCCCATCATGCGACGCGTTGAAGGCCTTCTCCTTCATGTCGGCTGTGAAGCCGCCGCCCTGGATGATGAAGCGATCCACCGTGCGGTGAAATACTGTGCCCTGGTAAAAATTACTGTTGATGTACTGCAGGAAATGCGCCACGGTTTTCGGCGCCTTTTCCGGGTACAGCTCGACCACGAAATTGCCGAGATTGGTCTGGAATTCCACCTGTGGGTGCAAGGCACTGGAGGCAGCGAAAACGGGGGTGGCGATCAACGCCAGCAGGAACAGGGCAACGCGATACAGGTTCATTGGGGATCTCCTCTCGATCGAGGCCTACGCCGGGCCTTCGTACATGATTTTCCACTGCTGATTCTCAAGCACCCAGTACTGGCGCTTGCGCATACGGCTGTCAAGGTTATGGCTCTTGTAATCCTGATCGAAGGTCACAATCGCCATCTCAAGCTTGCTATGAGGATAGCGGAACATGCTGACATTGGACAGCGTAATTTCCACCGGTGACTGGTCGGTCTGAATGCGCCGCTTTTCCTGCGCCCAGCGCGTGTAATCCGCGCTGCGATTGAAGAAGTCGCGCGAGTAATGCGCCAGATACTTGTCGGTATCCTGCGCCTGCCAATCCGTTCGCCAGCTCTCCAGCGCCGCCCGCAGTTTCTCGCTGTCAGGTGATGCGGTGTTGGCAGGCAGCCATTGTAAATCCTTGGTGATGACGACTGGAACGTTGCCATCCTTGAGGATGGGTGCCAGCGACTTCAGATCGGGATTCGACAGTACCACGCAGCCATCACTGGCGCGCGGGGCGCGGCTGTAAGTGGTGCTAGGGGTGCCGTGCAGCCAGATGCCGTGACCATCCCGGCCTTCATGGCGATCCCAGACGTTCGGATAGTTCAGCGGATAAGCGCTGTCACCGTAAAAATCCGGCAGCTTCTTGGTCAATTTGGGGCTGGAGAAATAAACGCCCAGGGGTGTTCGCTTGTCACCCTCGGAGCGCTTTTCGCTGCCATTCTTGCCAATGGTCACGTAGTAATCCGCCACGTAGTGTGGGGTGCCGCCGGAATTGCGGTACAGATAGAGCCGCGACCGCGAAGTGTCTACCACGATAGCATACTGCTGGCTGGGATCGAGCTTCCACAACGGCTCAGGCAGGTTATTGGGAGTCTGTTCGCTGAGATAGCGCTCCAGTCGTGTGCGTGCCTCTTCGCGGAAGCCCTCGATGGTTTCCGAATTCTGACCGGCGTCGCCAAACGATTGCAGCTGCTGCGCACGCGCCATCAGCAGGTCGCCGCGTATCAGGTGGGCGAGCTTGAAATTGGGAGCGGTCTTGAGCACCTGGTCGATGGTTTGCGATGCCTCTTCCAGGTGTCCCTGAGTAATGGCAAACAGGCTCTTGACCAGCAGGCTCTCGACATAATTGCTGCTGAACTTGTTGCCCGGCAGGATATTGAAATCGGCACGATCGATAGCCGTGGCATTCCACGGCAGCAGGGCGCCTGCGACCAAGGCTGCCTGGAACATCCTGGTCATCTTGGGCAAGGCCATGTTTTTGCGTGATGACTTCAACGGCTGGTACGCTCCTGCTCAATCTGCCACTTGCCGGCCGCATTCCTGAGGTCGAGGGTTTTCGTCGTGCGCATTACCGTGCTGCCTGCGCGGTAGGTTTGCTTGAAATCCGCCCTGGCATGATCCGCATCTTCCATGGTCACACGCAAGCTGGATACCTCTACCTTGATGGAAGCCGGGCTGGTCAAGCGTTCACGACGGGTTTTTTCCCATTCCTTGCGGCTTTCACCGCTCGGGGTCTTGAAGCTGTCGGCATAGCTCGACAAGTATTTTTCCACATTTTGGTTGGACCATGCCAGTGCCCAGGCCTGCACCGCCTCTTTGACTGCCTTTTCACTGCTCTGTTTATCTGCGGACTTGTCTATTGGTTTGTCTACGGGTTTGTCTGCTGGCTTGGTCTTTTCAGGCGCTGGTATCGGCTTGGGGGCTTCGGCGGGTACAGGTTCCGTCTTCTTGGGAGGGGTCACAGGCGCAGGTTCAGCCTTGGCCACCTTGGATGGGGGTGGAGGTGGCGGCTCGGCCGGTTTGATCGCAGGGGCAGGTTTGATCTGCTGTGCCGGCTTGATAGGCTGGGGAGGTACCTCGGCAGCCTTTGGCGCCTCCTTGGGGATAACCCTGGATTCCAGCGGTTTTGCCGCCAGCATGACCGGTTTGCCGGCGGTGGCTGTGGGCAGGTCTTCGATCAGGGCCAGCTTGTTATCACGCGCGCGGTTGGAATTCTTGTCCAGCTCCAGCGCCTTGTCATAGGCTTCCGATGCCATGTGGGCATATACGTCGGCCAGGTTGTTGTGAGCGGTTGCATAGCTGGGGTGAGTTTTGAGTGCTGTTTCCAGCGCAGTACGTGCCTTGTCGTACTGGCCTTTCCCGGCATATAACACAGCCAGATTATTGTAGGGCTCGGGCAGGTTGGGGTACTTTTCAGTGATTTCGGTGAAAACCTGGATCGCCTCGTCCGGCTTGTCCAGCTCGGTCAGCGCGACTCCCTTGAGAAACATGGCCTGCGCATCGGCAGGGTGCGCAGCCAGATAGTTGTTGGTGCGTGCTAGCGCTGCCGCATATTGACCCTGGCGTACCTGCTTGGCGATATCCTTGAGCTCATCGGCCCGCAAAGCAGGGGATAGCAAGGTGCCGGCCACGATCAGCAGCAGGGTCGCCAAGGTGCGGGGGGCAGGCATTGTGATATACTTTTTCCGGGTCATACGAGCAGCCAATTCTATCAACAAGCATATACACCTCCAATAGCTTAAGATGCTTTTCCCGGCAATTGTTTACGCCAAAATCTTTAACCTGAATCTTACATGTTGAAAATCTACAACTCGCTGGCCCGCGAAAAGCAGGAATTCATCCCCATCGTTGCCGGCAAGGCCAGCATGTATGTCTGCGGTATGACCGTCTACGACTACTGCCACCTGGGCCACGCCCGCGTCATGGTGGTGTTCGACATGGTGAGTCGCTGGCTGCGCGCTTCAGGACTCGATGTGACCTACGTCCGCAACATCACCGATATCGACGACAAGATTATCAAGCGTGCGCACGAGAACGGCGAAACCATAGGCGAACTCACGGCATACTTCATTAAGGCGATGCATGAAGATGCCGCCCAACTCGGCGTGCTGCCGCCGGATGCCGAACCGCTGGCGACCAGGCATATCGACCAGATGCTGCAGATGATTGGCACCTTGATTGAGAAGGGCCATGCCTACCGCGCCAGCAATGGGGATGTGTTCTATGCGGTGAACAGCTTCCCTGGTTACGGCAAACTGTCCGGCAAGTCGCTGGAGGACCTGCGCGCCGGCGAGCGCGTGGAAGTGGATACTCACAAGCGCGACCCCATGGACTTTGTCCTGTGGAAAGCGGCTAAACCGGGCGAGCCGAGCTGGGAGTCCCCTTGGGGTCCGGGCCGACCCGGTTGGCATATCGAATGCTCGGCCATGGGGGCGCATATCCTCGGCAAGCATTTCGACATCCATGGCGGTGGCCAGGATCTGCAGTTCCCGCATCATGAAAACGAAATCGCGCAGTCGGAAGGCGCGCACGAGTGCACTTTCGTCAATTACTGGATGCATAACGGTTTTGTGCGCGTGGACGACGAGAAGATGTCCAAGTCGCTGGGCAATTTCTTCACCATTCGGGAGGTACTCAAGAAGTACGATCCCGAGGTAGTGCGTTTCTTCATCCTGCGCGCACACTACCGTAGCCCGCTCAATTATTCCGACCAGCATCTGGACGATGCCAAACACGCACTGACCCGGCTCTACACCGCCTTGCGCGGTGTCGAGGTCCAGGCGACCGAAATCGACTGGGATCAGGCTGCAGCGATGAAATTCAAGGCCGCCATGGATGACGATTTCAACACGCCGGAAGCCATGGCCGTACTGTTTGACCTCGCCAATGAGGTCAACAAGTCGCATTCCGTGGAGCTGGCGAGTCAGCTGAAGAGCCTGGCAAACGTCCTGGGCATCCTTCAGCGCGAGCCCGAGGAATTTTTGCAGCACGGCCAGCCTTCTGCCTATGGTTTTGCACCCGAGCAGATCGAGGGCATGATTGCCCAACGGCTGGAAGCACGACGCAGCAAGAATTTCGCCGAGGCTGACCGCATCCGTAAGGAGCTGCTGGACGCCGGCATCATTCTCGAGGACGGCCCGCAAGGCACCATCTGGCGCCGTGCCTGACCTGCCGTCAAAGCTGATGATGAAGGCTCCGCAAGGAGCCTTTTCTTTTATGCGTAATGGGTTTTCATCGGAAAAATATTGGCCTATACTGCCCTGTATAGCGACCAACGAAGGACTTTCCCATGCCTGGCCAAGCTGTCGATATCTCTGAATACGAAGCCATAACGCGCGTCGTTCAGCATTACATCGATGGTGCCAGGTCAGGTCGGGGCGAGGACATGAAACCCGCCTTCCACCAGGACGCCACCATCTACGGTTATGTCGGCGATGATCTCTTCGCCGGCCCCATTCAGAATCTTTACGACTGGAACGACCAGAACGGTCCCGCGACCGGAATCGTTTCCCGCATCACCCATATCGATGTCGTCGGCACGGTTGCCAATGTACGCCTCGAGTCCGACAACTGGACCGGACATCGTTTCACCGATTTCTTCAATCTGCTGAAGATTGAAGGACAATGGAAGATCATGAACAAGGTTTTCCACCTGCATGCCCAATAACAAGTTGCATAAAAATATGATTTGTTGAGGAGAATG
>DASTRT010000358.1:0-2023 GCA_035761085.1 Methylophilaceae bacterium | reverse complement strand
AGTCGCCGATGGAGACAAGCTCTTCGGGACCTAGCCGGATGGTTTGTTCTTGGATTGCAAAAACCTCGAGAAGCTCCTGCTGGTCAAGCTGGACCCCGCGACGCGCGTTGTACGTCAACAGGCCAATGGCGCGGCGATTGTCCGCAGTCCTGTCTGCATCCCTCATCCGTTGCCGGAACTGGATCCAGTCCTGCTTGGTGATGTCATCACTCAGTGTTTTCAGGACGAGCAGGAGTGCCGGACTGTTGAGCGAGCGTGGAGCAAGGGCGCTACCACTGCTGCATGCGGCGATAGCCGCATCAAGCCGGGTGTTCTGAGGGGTTGGGCCGCCACCCAGGGCGTAGTGTTCCGCGCACAATTGGATCCACGCGCGGGCCGAGTGCGGGGCAGCCGTCGTGCTGGCCTGTGCGAACAGCAGATTGCTGCTCCAACTGTGGGCCCTTGCCAGCGTGGCCGCAGCGAGCGCGAGCAACAGCCCGCTGCAAAGGGCGGCCTGGGCGCCATTTGGAATGCGCAGGCGCTGGCAGGCGTCGGAAAGAATGCTGCCTATGGCCAGTACCGCACCAACCAGGGCGAAATGATTGCGGTGTTCGTAGGCCAATTCCAGCCCAACCACGTTGCTGGTGATGAAATGGGCGCTGAAGAACAGCAGGATGCCAAGCGCCAGCAAGGGGAATTTGCTTCGCTGGCGCCATGCCAGCACAAGCAGGCCCAGGATCAGTGTGAGAGAGAAGAGCGTCGTCCACGGCTGCAGGAGCCCGCGCGATGGTTGCAGCCAGTCATAGAAGAATGGCATGTGCGAGGGAAGTGGCCATGCGATCTGCCACAGGTAAATGACCAGTACCCGGGCTTGGGTCAACAGCCGTTCCGGAGAGGAGAAATCGCGGCCGGGGTAGGCATCCCAGCTCCAGTAGTGGGGGATTGCCACGAAGACATACGCGGCGGCCCCTGCGGCGAGGACGAACAGATACGTGCGCCGGATGCGCAGGGCCAGACCGGTATCCGCGGCGGCAAAGCGCAGTACGGTCAATTCCAGTGCCAAGGTATATGCGGGCAGGGTAATGGCATCTTCCTTGCAGCCCATGGCCATCGCCCAAAGCAGCGCTGCCCCCAGCAGGCCGGTACGGCCGGAGCGACCCGCGGTCTGCGCACGTCGCGCTTGCAGGTATGTCAGCAGCGCCAGCACGATGAACAGCGTGCCCATTGTCTGCAGTCGCTGCACTACATACAGCACAGAGGACGCAAGCAGGGGATGGGCTCCCCATGCAAGCGCCATTGCCGCAGCGAGCCAGGATGCGCGCAACTGGCTGGTGCCGATCGTCAGCAACAGGCTGCGAAAAAACCAGACCAGCGCAAACGCGGTCAGGGCATGGATCAGGATGTTGGTGGTCTTGAAGGTAGTCGGGTCGGCGCCCCCGCGCCAGTAGTCCAATGCGAAGGTCAGGTTGGGCAAGTTGCGCAGACTGCCCGAGGGTTGCGGCGTGGAGATCACCTGCATCAAGTTCCCGAAGCTGAACTCTTTGAGGTGGATGGCCGGGTTGTTGACGATATTGGGGTAGTCGTCGAACAGGAAATTCCCAGGCAGGCCTGGCAGATAAAGCAGGCCGGCGAGAAGCGCGACGATCAGGCTGGGGAGAAGGAAGCGGCGGGCCGAAGGCGCCATGGCTTGCAGGATCATTCGGCTGCCCGCCCGGTTGTATGCCGCGACTCAATCAATGCCAGCAGGCGTGCTGCAAATTCTGGCTCGTTCTCGTTGCGAAGGTCGGCAACCAATGCCATCGGCAGGTTGCTGTTGGGTGGCGAGAGATCCGTGGCTGTCACGAAATAGCGGAAGGCGTCGTTGTCCAGTCCGTTCTTCGCGGCGTAATAGCCGAGGGCGACGTATTCCGCCGGGCTGAATGGCGAGCGCCTGCCGACGATATCGATGATGGTGACCACGTTGCGCGGGTCGATGCGCTTGTCGCCGTTGGAGTACCGCACCAGGTGCCAAGCCACGCCGGCATTGCTTGGGGTCAAGGTGACG
>DASTRT010000357.1:0-5050 GCA_035761085.1 Methylophilaceae bacterium | reverse complement strand
TTGTCGGCGGTACCGGTCAGGCGCGCCGCGACCTCGATCAGGTACTGGAACAGGTCGATCTCGTAGTTGCTGTGCACATGCTGCAGGATGGCCGCCAGGCGCTCCAGGCCCATGCCCGTGTCCACGCAGGGGGCGGGCAGAGGGGTGACGGCACCGGTTTCGTCCATGTTGAACTGCATGAACACGTTGTTCCAGATCTCGATGAAACGGTCGCCGTCTTCGTCGGGGCTGCCTGGAGGGCCGCCAGGGATCTCGGGGCCGTGGTCGTAGAAGATTTCGCTGCAAGGGCCGCAGGGGCCAGTGTCGCCCATCATCCAGAAATTGTCGGAGGCATAGCGTGCGCCCTTGTTATCGCCGATGCGCACCACCTTTTCAGCCGGCAGGCCGATTTCCTTGGTCCAGATGTCGTAGGCTTCATCGTCCTCGGCATAGACCGTGACCATGAGCTTCTCCTGCGGCAGCTTGAAGACGTCGGTCAGCAGTTCCCAGGCGTAGTGGATGGCGTCCTTCTTGAAATAGTCGCCGAAGCTGAAGTTGCCCAGCATCTCGAAGAAGGTGTGGTGGCGCGCGGTGTAGCCGACGTTTTCCAGATCGTTGTGCTTGCCGCCGGCGCGTACACACTTCTGGGAACTGGCAGCGCGCGTGTAGGGGCGCTTGTCGAAACCCAGGAAGACATCCTTGAACTGGTTCATGCCGGCGTTGGTGAACAGCAGCGTGGGGTCGCCGGCGGGCACGAGCGAGCTGGATGGCACGACCTGGTGGCCCTTGGAGGCAAAAAAGTCCAGAAAGGCCTGTCTGATTTCGTTGCTGCTGGGGTTGCTCTTCATCACTGTTTTCTTAAAAATCTTCGTCCGGGTCGTCCCGTAATACCTGCTTGATCACATCAAAACCGAATCCGCGGCTTTGCAGGAACCGCGCCTGCTTGGCCCATTCCTCCCGGTTCGCGGGCGGCGCTTTGTACTTCTTGCGGCAGATGGCGCGCGCATTCGCCACCTCGCCCTCTTTCACTTCCGCCACCGCCTTGTCGATCAGCTCCTCGGCGATGCCGTGCTCGCGCAGCTCATGCGCCACGCGCAAACTGCCAAACTTGCGCTTGCGTGCATGCACGATCTGCTCGGTATAGCGTTCCTCGGAGAGCCAGCCGCGCTTCTTGAAATCCTCAAGCAGGGCAGGCAGGTCGTCGTGTTCCTCGGCATAGCCGCGCAGTTTCTGTTCCAGTTCCTTCCAGGAATATTCGCGCCGCGACAGGAAGCCGAGCGCGCGTTCTCGTAAACTTATGGTGGGCTTGGAACTAATCGTCGGTTTCATCCGGTCCGCTGGTCTTGACCAGGGAATCCAGGTTCATCTTGGCATTGGCGCGGATCTTGGCGTCGATCTCGTCGGCCACTTCCGGATGCTCCTTGAGGTACTCGCGGGCATTGTCCTTGCCCTGGCCGATCTTCTCGCCCTTGTAGCTGTACCAGGCACCAGATTTTTCCACCAGCTTGAGGTTGGAGCCCATTTCGAGGATTTCGCCTTCGCGCGAAATGCCTTCGCCGTACAGAATGTCGAATTCGGCCTGCTTGAACGGCGGAGCCACCTTGTTCTTGACCACCTTGACGCGCGTTTCCGAGCCGATGACTTCGTCACCCTTCTTGATGGCCCCGGTGCGGCGGATATCAAGGCGCACGGAAGCGTAGAACTTGAGCGCATTGCCGCCGGTGGTGGTTTCCGGGTTGCCGAACATGACGCCGATCTTCATGCGGATCTGGTTGATGAAAATGACCAGCGTGTTGGTGCGCTTGATGTTGGCGGTCAGCTTGCGCAGCGCCTGCGACATCAGGCGGGCTTGCAGGCCCATGTGCGAATCGCCCATCTCGCCTTCGATTTCCGCCTTGGGGGTCAGGGCGGCGACAGAGTCGACGACGACGATATCCACCGAGCCGGAGCGTACCAGCATGTCGGCGATTTCCAGCGCCTGTTCACCGGTGTCCGGTTGCGAAATCAGCAGTTCGGAAACATTGACGCCCAGCTTCTGCGCGTATTGTGTATCGAGTGCATGCTCGGCGTCGATGAAGGCAGCGATGCCGCCCATTTTCTGCGCCTGGGCAATGGCGGAAAGGGTCAGCGTGGTCTTGCCGGAGGATTCCGGGCCGTAGATTTCGACGATACGGCCGCGTGGCAAGCCGCCGATGCCCAGCGCAATATCGAGGCCGAGCGAGCCGGTAGAAACGGCCTGGATGTCGCCGGCGACATCGGTATCCCCCATGCGCATGATGGAGCCTTTGCCAAACTGTTTCTCGATCTGCGAGAGTGCTGCGGCAAGTGCCTTGCTTCTGTTCTCGTCCATGTAATTCTGCCCCCGGTTTTTGCGGCTATAAAAGCCTGTGATTATTTCATAAATCAGGGGCTAAGGTAAGCTCGTGTACCCCTTCCAGAGCGGCTACCACGGACTGTCGGCGTACTGCATCGCGGTCGCCGTCGAAATGCCGGGTTTCACTCTTGAGAACGCCGTCGACGGTGGCCCACGCAAAGCACACCGTGCCCACCGGCTTGCCCGGCGTGGCGCCATCCGGCCCCGCGATGCCGGTAATGGCGGCGGAGATTTGCGCATTGCTGTTCTTGAGGGCGCCGGCAGCCATTTCGCGGGCGGTTTCCTCGCTGACAGCGCCGTACTGTTCGAGGGTCTGGTTCGAGACATCCAGCATTTCCGTTTTAGCAAGATTGCTATAGGTGACGAAACCGCGCTCGAAATGGCTGGAGCTGCCCTTGCACATGGTCACCACCTGGCTCGCCCAGCCGCCAGTGCAGGATTCCGCCAGCGCCAGCGACCAGTGCCGCTTCTGCAATGCCGCGCCCAGCTCGGTGCTCAGTTTCAGGAGTGCATCATCAGCCATTGCAAGCCTTTCAGGGCGGCAATGGCATAAATTGCCGCCAGCAAGTCATCGAACATGACGCCGAACCCGCCCTTTACGCGTGCATCGAAGTAGCGGATGGGGAAGGGCTTCCATACGTCGAACAAACGGAACAGCAGGAATGCCCCCAGCCACCATTTCGCCGACAGCGGCGTGAATTCCAGCACCAGCATGAAAGCGACGATCTCGTCCCAGACGATGCTGCCGTGGTCGGCGACCCCCAGAGCCGCATTGGCACGCGCACAGATGGGAATGCCCAGCACGAACAGCACGGCCAGCGTGGTGTAGTGCACGAGCTCCGGCGTCAGCATGAGCAGCAGGAACAGCGGGATGGCAACAAGGGTGCCGGCTGTGCCGGGCGCTTTGGGTGCAAGCCCGCTGCCGAAACCGAATGCCAGCAGGTGCGAGGGCTGGCGCAGCAGTTTTAGGTCAGGCGAAATGGTCGAACCCTGCTTTCCCGATATCCAGAACTTCATTCTGCAAACCGCGCACGATGAGGCCAGGCTTCCCGGTGATCGTGCCGATGCGCGTCAAGGGTACACCGATCAATGTGGCGATCTTGGCGATTTCGGCATGATTGCGTGCTGGCGCGGTGAAGCACAGCTCGTAATCGTCGCCGCCCGCCAGTACCATCTGCTGCACTCGCAGGTCGGAGAGCCTGTTCCTTGCGGCATCGGCGCACGGCACATGCTGCAGATGGATTTCCGCCCCGACGTCGGAAGCCTTGAGGATATGCCCAAGATCGGCCAACAGGCCGTCCGAAATGTCGATGGCGCCGTGCACCATCATGTTGAGCAGCAGGGCCAGTTCCACGCGCGGTTGCGGAGTGTTCAACGCCGGCAGGCAGGCATCCAGTTCCTGCGGGCTGAGTTCCAGTCTGTCCTGCAACGCCGCCAGCGCGATTGCAGCGCCGCCCAGCTTACCGGAAACCCAGACTTCATCGCCGGCTTTGGCGCTGGAGCGCAGCAAGACCTGGTTGGCCCGCACTTCCCCCATGATCTGCACGCTGATGGCAAGCGGTCCGCGCGTGGTGTCGCCGCCAATCAGGTCCACCTGGTACTGATCAGCGCAGGCGAAGAAACCGGCAGCGAACCCTTCCACCCAGGCTTCGTCGGCCTGTGGCAGGGCGATGGTCAGAGTGGCCCACTTGGGCAGCGCACCCATGGCGGCCATGTCGGAAAGATTCACCGCCAGCGATTTCCAGCCCACATGATAGGGCTCGGCATCCGCAAAAAAATGCGTGCCGGCGACCAGCATATCGGTTGCCACAGCCAGCGCCATGCCGGCGGTAGGCGCAATCAGCGCGGCATCATCGCCAATCCCCAATGGCGTGTGCCGTGTTGGGTGCGTGAAATACTTGCGGATGAGATCGAATTCGCTGGCCATCAGCTGGGCTTCACTGCAGATTTCGGGCGGAAGGCTTTGACCACGGCCTCATCGGTTTCGATGTAAGGTGTCGGCTGCTCTTTGGTACCCAGCAGGTCCAGGCAGTAAGGAACGGCGGCGAAGATGCCGTGCACGAGTGTTTTGCCGGTGTCGTCCTTGAGGCCTGCCAGTGTCTCCACGATGGATTTGGGCTGGCCGGGCAGGTTGATGATCAGGCTCTGCTTGCGGATGACGCCGACCTGCCTTGAAAGAATGGCGGTAGGCACGAAGTGCAGGCTGATCTGCCGCATCTGTTCGCCGAAACCTGGCATGACGCGGTCGGCCACCGCCAGCGTTGCTTCCGGCGTGACATCGCGTGGGGCAGGGCCGGTGCCGCCGGTGGTCAGAACCAAATGGCAGTTTTCGTGATCTACCAGATCACGCAGCGTGGACTCGATCCCGGCCTGCTCGTCGGGGATGACCCGGGTCACGACTTCCCATGGCGTTATGAGCGCTTTGCCCAGCCAGTCCTTGAGGCCGGGAATACCCTTGTCTTCATAGACGCCGGCGGATGCGCGATCGCTGATGGAAACGAGACCGATACGGATGAGCTGTTCTGCCATGCTGTGTTCACTGAAGTACTGAAAAATTTGGGGTTTAATCATATCATTACCCAATCATTGCCATCTTCGCCCAGCCGCACATTAGGAGGAAATCATGCCTACCGCATTCCCCATTCGAATTATTGCTGTTGCGCTGGCGTTGAGCGTGACAGCTTGCGCTTCTTCGAA
>DASTRT010000356.1:0-2661 GCA_035761085.1 Methylophilaceae bacterium | reverse complement strand
TCGAATACCTGACCTGTAGATGAGGTTCAGGCAGAAATTTACAAGCCCTGCATGGTGCGCACGGCGAAGCACAAATCCTCCCACGCCTTGGCCTTGTCCGCCATGTTGCGCAGCAGGTAGGCCGGGTGATAGGTCACGATGACCGGCACGCCCTTGTAATCGTGCAGCTTGCCGCGCAGCGAGGCGATGGAATCGTCGGAATCGAGCAGCGACTGTGCGGCGAACTTGCCCAGCGCGACGATCAATTTCGGCTTGATCAGATCCACCTGGCGCATCAGGTAAGGACTGCACTGCGCCACTTCTTCGCCATGCGGGTCGCGGTTGTCCGGCGGCCGGCACTTCAACACGTTGGCGATATATACGTTTTCGCCGCGCTTGAGCTTGATGGCAGCCAGCATGTTGTCCAGCAGCTTGCCAGCCTGGCCGACGAAAGGCTCGCCGCGCTTGTCCTCCTCGGCACCCGGCGCTTCCCCGACAAACAGCCAGTCGGCATTGCGGTCACCAACGCCAAACACGGTCTGCGTGCGCGTCTGGCACAGATTGCAGGCCGGGCAATGCTCCACTGCCTGCTCCAGCGCCGGCCAATCCATTTGCAGAATAGTTTCGGGGCGCGCCGGACCGGTAGGGGAAAGCAGCGCCGAAGGCTCATCCCTTCCCTCGACTGGCCGCAAACTCTGTGCCGGATCGATCTCTTCCGTCATGGTCTGAGGTTCATCGGCTGGCATGACCTCTGTCATGGGCTTCGCAGCATAATCGGCTGCCGACTGCTGTATTGTTCCAGCCCCGGCCTCAGCTTTCGGTGCTGGCGCATACATAGCCGCAGCGTCATCGGCTCCAGGAGCCGGTCGGCGCTGTCGCCACACTGGCAGCAGCTCCAGTTCACGCAGCAGATCCTCAGGTTTAATCGCCATATCCCGCCTTCACAGTGCAGCTCCCATCAGCACCGCATCCTCGCGGCCCACGTGCGATGGATAATATTTGCGGCGGATGGCCATCTCGTTGAATCCGGCTTTCTCATACAAACTGATCGCGGTACGGTTGGAAACCCGAACTTCCAGAAACATGTTGACGGCGCCATGGCGCCGCGCCAGTTCCTTCATCTTCTCCAGCAGGGCGCGGCCGTATCCGCAGCCCTGAAACTCGCGGGCGATGCTGAGGTTGAGCAGGTGTGACTCGTCCATGACCAGCATCATGACGGCATAGCCGAGCATGGTCTCGCCTTCCTCCAGCACCCAGCAACTGTAGCCGGCATTGAGCGAATCGCTGAAATTGCCGCGTGACCAGGGATGCGTGTAAATCACGTCCTCGATCGCCATGACGGCATCCAGATCCTGCATCTGCATGGGCCGGAAAGCGTGTTCCAGCTTGAGGACTGCGCTCACCGGGCTTCCCGTTCCTGCACGGTCAGGGCGACCTTGTTACGGATGTAGATGGGTGCGGCCAGCGCAGCCGGCAGCCCTTGGCCTGCGGCAAAAACGGGCTCGGCGAGCGCCGCGATAGCAGAGGCCTTGGGGAACGCGTCGGGCAGAATCCGTTCAAGTTGGTCGTTATAGATGGCGCACAGGGTTTCTCCGTAAGCTGCCCAGCCGCTGCCGGCACCAACCCAGCCGCCGCCGGCGAGAGCGGGCACTTCGTTCGGCTTGTACAAGCCGGGCGCGCTCACTTCCTGCCAGGATTCCTGATTGCGGAGATAGACCGCGTGGTAAACCTCGCCCATGCGGGCATCGAGGCAGGCGATCACCTTGGCAGCACCGCTGCCATGCGCCAGCGCCAATAGCGTGCTGACACCGGCAACTGGCAGATGCGCGCCGAACGCCAGCCCCTGGGCCACGCCGCAACCGATGCGCAAGCCGGTAAACGAGCCGGGGCCGGCGCCGAAAGCGATACCGTCGAGGTCGCGCAAGGCTATGTCCGCCTCCTTCAGCATTTCTCCTATCAGGGGCAGGATCAACTGCGAATGCGTCTGGCCGGCATGCACGTCACGGGTCAGGAGCCGGCCATCCAGCATCAGGGCCAGCGACAAATATTCAGTAGAAGTATCGAGCGCAAGGATACGCATGGTGTATTAACCAGGATTTATTGGGGTGTTATTTTGCCACGCATTGCCTTGATGCGCCCGCGCTGGAGTTTGCCTTCCAGCCTTCGCTTCTGAGAGCCAAGAGTGGGGCGCGTCGGCCGCCGTATCTGCGGCGCCTGGGCGACGCTATCCACCAGGGCATGCAGGCGGGCAATGGCATCCTGCCGGTTCATCTCCCGGCTGCGGAACTGCTGGGCCTTGATGACAATCACGCCATCTGCAGTAATGCGCTGGTCGCGCAGGGCCAGCAGGCGCGCTTTGTGCCCTTCGCTCAGAGAAGAAGCATGGATGTCGTAGCGCAGGTGGATGGCGCTCGACACCTTGTTGACGTTCTGCCCGCCCGCGCCTTGGGCACGCATGGCAGTGATCTCATATTCGTTTTCCGGAATGTCGACAGGCATGTGTCCATTCTAGCCCGCCATGCCGGTGCCAAAAACAGGTTTTGCCAGAACGATTTCGCTAGAAGAGCTTTTCCAGCGCTTCCGGTGGCACCGGCCGGGAGAAAAGATATCCCTGGGCATAGTCGCAGCCTGCCGCCAGCAGCAGATCACGCTGCTGCTCCGTCTCCACCCCTTCGGCGATTA
>DASTRT010000355.1:0-3625 GCA_035761085.1 Methylophilaceae bacterium | reverse complement strand
TCCTCAAGCGCTATGCGGAACTGGACGACAAGCAGCGGGCAGGGGCGACCACCGCTGCAGGCCGCGGCTACTTCACCGACGATATCAGTATCCTGCGGTCGTTCGGCACCTCGGCAGGCTATCTTGCCGTTATCATTTTCGCCATCTACCTGAGTTCACCAAGTATCAGCCAGTTGTACAGTCACCGTTCTGCCTTATGGGGAATTTTTGCCCTGATGCTGTTCTGGGTGAGCTGGATGTGGATGTCGGCTTTCAAGGGAAAAATGCATGACGACCCTATCGTGTTTGCGCTGAAAGACAAGACCAGTCTGATCGCCATTGTCTCCACCGTGCTTTGTATGCTCATCGCAATCTGACATGCCTTATGTCCTCCTGATTTCCAGCGGCATCATGAGCGCGCTTGCCAGCGTGCTGTTGCGCATTGCAGCAAAAATGCCCGAAGTCGCCGCCACCAGTTTTGCCCTGACCTCGACGCCTATGCTGCTGCGCGGCGCGGCCATCGGGGCCTACGGGCTGGGGTTCATCCTGTATGCGCTGGCGCTGCGTCGCATCGAGCTCAGCGTGGCTTATCCGCTAATGGTGGGCGTGGCCATTCTGGCGATCTTTCTCTACGGTATCGCAGGCGGCGACGCCGTGACGATCAAAAGCGTAATCGGTGCCATCCTGATCTTCAGCGGGATACTGCTGATCTATTCAAGGAATCTCACCTGATGCAGGCTACCCATCTCCCGGCGCGGAATCCTGCGGCAGAGGCCATCTTTGTCTCTGGGCGATCGTGGCGGCTACTTTACCTGATCACCGTCGCATTCGGCATCCTGATCCAGTGGCTCGCGCCCCATCCGCCATTGACCGACATGCCACAGCATGCGGCTCAGGTGGCATTGCTGCGCGATATATTGCTGGGGCAGTCGCCCTGGGCGAACCTGTTCCACGTCAATTGGCTCACGCCCTACATCATCGGTTACGGGCTGGCACTTCCCCTGTCGTTCCTCATGCCCATCGCCACGGTCTTCAAGCTCATGCTTTCAGTGGCTTATGCAGCATTCGTCTGGCTTTGCATCCTGCTGCGCCGCCACTTTGGCGCAGATGCCCGGATGGACTGGCTGTTCCTGCTGCCGTTCTTCGGTTTTGCCTATGAATGGGGGTTTCTCACCTTTCTGGTCGCAGCGCCGATCGGCCTATGGTTCATCCTGCTGGCTGATCGGTACGCACAAGCGGCGACGCTCAAGCGAGGCGTCGGGCTCTCTCTCGTGGGTCTGTTGCTGCTGGCATCGCATGGGCTCGTATTCGCATTTGCCGTAGCGGTAGGCGGACTTCTGCTGCTGGCGCGGGCAGGTTGGCGCCGAACCTTTGGCATGCGCATCCTGCCCTATGTCGTCCTGGCGATTTTCTGTGGTATCTATTTCTTCATCAGCCGGCAGATGCAGGCGGGAATACAATGCGAGGTCTGCTCGCAGTTCATCTGGAGCGGCGGCATCACGCGCTTTCCCAAAATGTTGGTCTATGCCCTGGGGGTGGATACCGGCGGCATCGAGGGTAAGGTGTTCCTGCCGGCGACGCTGGTGATGATTGCGCTGCCGTGGCTGCTCGGGCTGCGCATCAATACGGGCAGTAAGCCCAGCTGGATTCCCTTTGCCACCGTGACGGCCATCATGCTGTTTGTGCCGACATTCGCGTTGGTCACCCAGTTTCTCTACCAGCGCTTCGGGCTTTTTCTGTTGCCAGCCTATGCCTGGATGTTTGTTGGCCCCCCAAAGACAGCAACCTCTCCTGCCATGCGTACGCTGTCGCGCCTGGCTATACCGCTAACTGTCGTGTGCATCCTGGCCTCGCTGCTGGTGCATGCGGCGAAGGCATGGAATTTCAGGCAGCAGACGGCCGAAATCGACGCGCAGATTATGCGTCTGGAGCCAAGGCAGCGCGCATTGATCCTCATGTACGATCCCCGATTCTCCCCGAGCGACAAGGCCAAAACCTATGGGCATTACCCTGCCTGGTACCAGGCGGAGCGGCAGGGCCTGGTGGACTTCAACTTCGCCTGGTTCCCACCGCAGATCGTACGCTACCGGCCTGAGCATCTGCCGGTGGTGGCCCCGGGTTTCGAGTGGCATCCGGAGCGGTTCGAGTGGAACAAATACCATGGCGAGAATTACCATTATTTCTTCGTACGGCACGCCAGCACGGAGCCCGCCGATATCTTCAAGGGAGCACCTTGTGCGCCGGTGTCCATATTCAAGGGAGGAAGCTGGGAGATTTTCGAGCGCAAGGCATGCAACGCCGGGTAAACTGCCGGCTCAGCTCAAGCGTTACAATAAACGTGTTTTCGTATATTGAAGACACCATAAAGAGGAGAAAACGATGAAATTTGCTTCGCTTCCACGTCCCGGAATCATGCTGCTTTTGCTGTCAGGCTTGCTGCTTTCCACGCCTGCCCTGGCTGAAAAGCCGGAAGGTGTAGGCCATGGACACGGCAACAACAAGCACGGCCAGAGCTACGACAGGGAATCGCATGGCGACCATGATCGTCATGACGACGACCGCGGCGGCGATATCAAGGTGAACATGTATTTCGGCGATCATCAGCGGGAAGTGGTCCATGATTACTACTCGGAAGAGTTCCACGGCGGACATTGCCCGCCAGGTCTCGCCAAGAAGCATAACGGCTGCATGCCGCCAGGGCAGGCGAAGAAGTGGCGCATGGGCCGCCGTTTGCCAAGCGACGTGGTGTATTACGATCTGCCGCCACGACTGGTCGTCGAGCTGGGCACACCGCCCGCTGGTTACAAGTACGTACGCGTAGCCAAGGATATCCTGCTGATTGCAGTAGGTACCAGCATGGTGGTGGATGCCATCGACGATTTAGGCAACATGTAAAGCAAGATGCGACAGCGCACTTGAAGTGCACAACAAAAAAGGCAACCCGCGGGTTGCCTTTTTATTTTCTACCGAAAAGGTATGTGCTTAGGAGCCGTTTGCCGGAGGAACCCAACCACCTGGCTCTTCCTTGGGAGGCTCTGCCGGTGCGGCAGCATCAGCAGCCGGAGCGGCGTCCCCTGCGGGAGCGGCAGCATCACCAGCAGGTGCTGCTGCAGGAGCGGCCTCGTTGGCAGCCGGTGCGGAATCGGCAGGCGCAGCCTCTTCAGACTTGTTGCAACCTGCCAATAGTGCGGCAGTAAAAAGCAAAGCGATCAATGCATGGAAAAATTTCATTAGTGTCCTCCTGCTATTAGTGAGTTAGAAGCTAATTACATTTATCCGCAAGGATAAAGCTGCATTTTACTGGAATAACGTGAGAATAACTATCATTACCGCACATATGGAGCAAGCACGGGCCTCATCGGTAGGTCAACTGCAGCTAATTGGCCACAGATTTCTTGCTTGCGCGTTTTTTGCGGCGTGCCGTGAAACCGAGGAAACCGAGACCGGTGAGCATCATGGCGTAGGTTTCAGGTTCCGGTACCGGCGTCGGTACATACCAGGCGCTGCCGCCTTGTGCATCCGACATGCCTTGTACGTGCAGGGCAAACGAATTGGAGCCAAGTATGACGGCCTGATCGAAGGTTGCATCGAACGAAACGGATTCATTGGCAGTCAGGCGTGCCTGTTGTGGGCCGGTCAGATCGAA
>DASTRT010000354.1:0-6745 GCA_035761085.1 Methylophilaceae bacterium | reverse complement strand
CATCATGCCTGCCCCGTCTTCTCAGAGGAGCATTGCGGCGTACAGCAACTCTGCTCGCCGGCGCAGCAGTTGAGGGTGAGGTAGGCCAGAAGGTCGTTCATCGCCTGGTAATTGGCCGAGTAATAAATGAAACGCCCTTGCTGGTTCGGCGTGACCAGGCCTGCGTGCGTGAGCTCCTTGAGATGGAAGGAGAGCGTGCTGGCAGGAATGCCTAGTTTTTCGGCAAGTCCCCCGGCTGCCATGCCTTCGCTGCCTGTTTGTACCAGGAGGCGGAATATCTCCAGCCGCGCCTCCTGGGCGATGGAAGAGAGAAGGGCGACGGCAAGTTTGGTTTCCATATTTCTATATTTCCATAATCATGGAAATATAGTCAAGCGGCGAACTGGAAATCGTTGCTTGGTTTGGTTACGGCGGGACTAGGTCCGCAACTGCCGGGCGAGCTCTGCCAGCCGGTAGGGTTTGGTGATGAAGCTGAATTCTTCCACGTTGCCGTGCGTCGCCTGGATGGCTGGCATCGGATAGCCGGAAGCCAGGATGATCTTGAGGTTGGGCAATATCTGCTTCGCCGCGCGGGCCAGTACGATGCCGCTCATGCCCTTGGCCATCATGACGTCGGTGAACAGGATTTCCACATCCTGCCGGCGCTGCAGGATTTCCAGTGCGTCGCGGCCGCGGCTTGCAGTCAGTACTTCGTAGCCGATACTGCGGAACAGCTCGGCGGCAGCCAGCATGACATCCGGCTCATCATCCACCACCAGCACCTTGTCGCGCACCTTTTCGGGGGTTTCAATGAGCAGCGCTTCCTCCTCGCCGGTCAGCGCCGGCAGGTAGAGCGAAACCGTGGTGCCCTTGCCCACCGTGCTTTCCAGCTCGACATCGCCGCCCGACTGCACGATGAAGCCGTAGACCTGGCTCAGGCCGAGCCCGGTGCCCTTGCCCACTTCCTTGGTGGTGTAGAAGGGCTCGAAGGCGCGCGCCCTGGTGGCGGGCGGCATGCCGATGCCGGTGTCGCGGATGGATATGCGCACATAATCGCCCGCCGCCAGATGGCCGACCTCGTTCTCCTTCAGCCTGACATTCTCGGTGGTGAGGGTGATGATGCCGCCCTGCGGCATGGCGTCGCAGGCGTTGACTACCAGGTTGAGCAGGGCGGATTCGAAGCGCGGCGCATCCACCAGCATCGGCTTGATGCCGCGGCCCAGTCGGATATCGAAGCGCACCAGCGAGCTGCAGGCGCGACGCAGGATATCCTCGAAGCCTTCTATGAGCTTGTTGACGCTGTGCTTTTCCGCAGCCAGCGGCTGCTGCCGGGCGAAGGATAGTAGTTGCTGGGTCAGCTTGCGGCCGCGCATGACGGCACGCTGCATGCTCTCCAGCATCTTGGATTCGCTGCCGCCTTCCTGCTGCATGAGCAGCACGTCGAGGCCGCTGGCGACGACGGAAAGCAGGTTGTTGAAGTCATGCGCGATACCGCCGGTGAGCTTGCCGATGGCATCCATTTTCTGTGCCTGGAACAGCGCCTCGTCAGCTTTCTTGAGCGCATCCTCCGCCTGCTTTTTCTCGGTGATGTCGCGCGTGATCTTGGCGAAGCCCACGAGCTCGCCCATCTCGTTGCGGATGGCGTCGATCACCACGTGGGCCATGAAGCGGCTGCCATCCTTGCGCACGCGCCAGCCCTCGTGCTCGAAGCGGCCGGTATCAGCGGCAATGCGCAGGGCACGGGCAGGCAGGCCGCGTTCGATGTCTTCTGGTGTGTAGAACCGTGAGAAATGGCTGCCGACGATCTCGTCCGCGGTATAGCCCTTGAGGCGTGCGGCGCCAGGGTTCCAGTTGGTGACGATGCCTTCGGCATTGAGCATGAACAGCGCGTAATCGGTCACCCCCTGCACCAGCAGGCGGAACTGTTCTTCGCTTTCGCGCAATGCCTGCTGCGCCTTTTTCTTCTCGGTGATGTCGCGCGTGATCTTGGCGAAACCCAGCAGCTCGCCATCATCGCTGCGAATGGGGTCGATCACCACATGGGCCCAGAAGCGGGAGCCATCCTTGCGCACGCGCCAGCCTTCGGACTCGAATTCGCCCTGTTGAGCGGCGACCTGCAAGGCCCGATCGGCAACGCCTTGCGCCCGGTCCTCTGGCGTCATGAATACGGAGAAATGCTGGCCGATAATCTCCTGTGCGGTATAGCCCTTGAAACGATGAGCACCGGCATTCCAGCTCACCACGTGCCCATCCGGATCGAGCATGAAGATGGCGTAATCCTTGTTGGCGGATACCAGCAGCTTGAAGCGCTCAGCCTCATTGTAGAGCTTTTTGGTTGCGTGTTTCGGAGTGCCCATAAGCCTCGTGATTTTCGGTTAGCCGGCCATCATAAGACATGCGAAAGCCCCTGACTATCTGTCTGGTGCCAAACAGTAAAAATATGATCTGGTGCAGCCCGCAAGGGCGCGAAGATTTCAGGGATGAGTTTCAGGTTCGTCCACTACCGGCAGGTAGAGACGGAAAGTGCTGCCGATCCCGGGTGTGCTTTCCAGTTCGATGAAACCGCCCATCATGTGCGCCAGCTCGCGGCTGATGGCAAGACCCAGGCCGGTGCCGCCGAATTTGCGGGTGATGCTGCCATCCGCCTGCTGGAAGGCTTCGAAAATGAGCTGAAGCTTGTCTTCGGGGATGCCGATGCCGGTGTCGGATACCGAGAACAGCACGGCCTGCCGCATGCCGGGCGGCGGCTGCCAGGTTTTCCAGCCGTCAGTGACCGCGCTGATGGTGAGGATGACCTGGCCTTCCCGGGTGAATTTGAAGGCGTTGGCCAGCAGGTTTTTGAGAATCTGCAGCAGGCGCTTTTCGTCGGTACGGAAGTCCGCCGGCAGCTTGCGGCCGACCTTGATGGCGAATTCCAGATGCTTGCGCCTGGAGGTCTCGGTAAACATATTCTCCAGCGTGGCCTTGAGCCGGCGCCAGTCCATCTCTTCGCTTTCGATGGGAAGCGGCACGCCGGCTTCGATCTGTGCCAGGTCGAGCAGGTCGTTGACCAGCCCCAGCAGGTCATGCCCGGCCTCCAGGATGGTTTTGGCGGCCTTGACGTCGGCCGGTTTCAGGTATTTGTCGAAATCGGTCGCCAGCAGTTCGGAAAGAATGATGATGCTGTTGAGCGGCGTGCGCAGCTCGTGCGAGGTACGCGAGAGAAAATCCGACTTGGCGCGGTTGGCGCGTTCCGCCTCGAGCTTGGCATCCAGCAGCTCGGCGGTGCGCTGCTGCACGCGGACTTCGAGCTGGTCACGGGCGTCCTTGAGCTCGACTTCCACCTGCTTGCGCTCGGCGATCTCATGCTGCAGCGATTGCAGCAGCTCCTGCTGCGCCCTGGTGCGCGCCTGGATTTCTTCCAGCATGGCGTTGAGCGCATCGACCAGGTAGCTGATTTCATCGTTGGGCGTTTCCACCACGCGCAGGGAAAAGTCGCGCTGTGCCACCACCTTGCGTGCTAGCTCGGCGACATTCTGGATGGGCCGGGTAATGCGAGTCTGCAGCCAGCGCGACAGTCCCAGGGCGGCAAGCAGCGCGATGGCACCGACCGCAATCATGATGCCCAGATAATTGAACAGGCGCTCATCGATATCATGGTTGGCATAGATTTCGATCATGCCCAGCAGCTCGTCGTTGAGCACGATGCGGCGCTTGATGCGGATCTTGTCGTCTTCGAAGGTGATACGGTCGACCATCTCATGCTGTATGGGCACGATGGATTTCGGCGCGGCCTTGTCATGCCCCGTATAGCTGGCGACCAGCATGCCCTGGGCATCGTAGAGAGTCGCCGACACCACGTTGGGTTGCACTTCGAGCAGTGACAGATTGGTCCTCGCCAGCTTCGGATCATCGAACTGCAACGCAGGGATGCTGGCGCGGCCAATGAGCTCGGCCTGGGTGTTCATATCCTTGGCCAGGCTGTTGCGGTAAGACCGCAGGTCGTAGATGGCAAGCGTGGCAATGGTGATGAAAAGCGCGGAGATACTGGTAATCAGTACGATGAGGAACAGCTTGTTGCCTACGGAGCCAAGTTTGATTTGCATTGTTGTTCGGTTTCTGTCGATGGCTAATCGAGTCGGCGCGCCACCGTCAGCAGCGGAGCTGCCACCTTGAGGTGATTGCGCTCGGCGGCTGCCAGCGAGACATCGAAGCGCAGCCGGTTGTTGTCTATGACAAATTTTATAACAGCAGTTTCCGCAAATTCCTGGGTGGCATCGGCGATGCTCAACAACGGCTGGCCCTGCAAGGAGGAAACCCAGCCCTTGAGCTGCGAGCGGGGTTTGGTCACGCCGTTGTCCCTGCCGCCCAGGTAGAGGATATGCACGCCTGCAGTCGAGTCCATCATGGTCAGGCGTTTCACCGTTACCGGCCGTTTGCCGATCAGGCGGTTGGCCGAGATGCGCGTGAGCTCGTCAGCCAGCTGGTCGGCACCGGTCACGCCAATGACGATCGGGCTGTCGGGCGCTTCGAAGCTGCTGGCCGGCCATTCGATATAGTTGGCGAACTTGAAGATGTAGGCTGCCTTGACCTGCCGCGCGATATCCTCTGGCGTGTCATCTGCCTGGCTGTTGCCGTAAAAGGCAGACAACAGCAGCCAGGCTAGAGCCAATAGCAAAAATCGCACGGAAACGGAACGGGTCATCTGAAGTACCACTGCACCTTGGCATAAAGCGCGCGGTCGAATTCCGCTCGGCCTGTAACTGACGAATACTCGGGATGGCTGTGATCGAGCAGGTTCTGGCCGATCAGCGAGAACTCCAGGTCGCGCGTGATCTTCCAGCCGTAGCGCACATCCATGCTCGTATACGCCGGTACGTTGGGGTTGGGCAGTTCGCTGGTGTAGCGCAGCATGGCATCCACCAGATGCCTTGGCGTGATGTCGTAGGAAACGCGCAGCATGCCGTAGACACTGGGGTCGTTGGCGCCGAAATTCAGCCCCTGCAGCAGGCTGGACTCTTCGACATCCATGTCCTGCAATACCATGCCGCCCACCAGTTTGAGCTTGCGCGTCGCCTGCCAGGTGGCCCAGGTTTCGATGCCGTGGCTGCGGCCACTTCCATTGTTCTGAAAGGTCAACGGCAGCGTGCCCGGGTCCAGCGTACGCAGGTGGTCGTATTCGCTGTAAAAGCCGGTGACGGAAATGGTTGCATGTGATGCCAGGTTGGTACGATAGCCCAGCTCGAAGGTGCGCGCGATCTCGGATTCGAAGTCGGTATTGCCGGAAATCAGGAAGGGCGGTCTTGGGGGCGCGTAGAAATCTCGGTCGATGCGCGAAGGTGCACGCACGGAACGGGCAACCGAAGCCCACAGCATCTGCGATTCCGAGGGGCTCCAGGCAAGCCGGACATTAGGCAGGTATTCCATGCCGGTGTAATCGTTATGCTCCATGCGTAGGCCCAGGATGAGCCGCAGCTTCTGGGTCAGCGCGATATCGTCCTGCGCGAACAGGTTGATCCAGTCCTGATTATTTTCGTCCGGCAGGAAGGCAAAGTTGTTGTCATTGTCGATCCGGTCGAAGGCGACACGATAGCCGCCGCCCCAGCTCAGGCTGTGGCGTTTTGCCAGCACAATGTTGTGCCTGAGCTCGATATCCCATTGCGTCAGGTTTTCCCGGAAGGCGTTCGGCTGATCCCGCCGCGTGTAATCGAGCCAGCTGCGCAGCGAAATATTCGAGCCGTTGTCGAGCACCGATTTGAACAAGGCGCGCATGTTGGCGCCGGCAACGTCAATATCATCCGTGCCGGCCTGGTGCAGACTGCCTTCGTAAAAATTGCCCTGCAGCGTGGAGCTGTTGCGCGGATCGTCATCCCAGTCAAAGCGGAAGCCGGCCTGCGTGCGGCGCATGCCATCTTCCAGGTCTCTGCCGGCAGCGTTGTGGTTGTCTTCGAATTCCGAGTGCTTGCTGTAGACGCGGTAATGGCCGCCATTCTCCAGCTTGCCGCCGTAGCGCGCTGAGCCGTACCGCTCGTCCTTGCTGCCGCCGGCAGAAATGAGGCCGCCCTGGGTCTTGGCGGCGGATTTGGTAATGATGTTGATGACGCCATCGACAGCGTTCGCGCCCCACAGCGTGCCGGCCGAGCCGCTGATAACCTCGATGCGGTCGATATCCTCCAGCATGTAGTCCTGCACATCCCAGAAAACGCCGGAAAACAGCGGGGTGTAGAGCACGCGGCCATCCATCATGACCAGCAGCTTGTTGGCGAAAATATTGTTGAAGCCGCGTGCCGAAATCGCGTAGTTGCGGGCATTGCTGCGGGCTACCTGCAGGTTGGGCGCGAGCCGCAGGGCTTCCTGCAGCGTAGTGGCGCCGGAACGCTGGATATCCTCGCTGGTGATCACGAAAGCTGCTGCCGGCGCCTGCGCCAGCGGTTCGTAGCGCTTGGAGACCGAGAAGATTTCCACATTACCCAGCTCCTGCAGGCTCAGATCCACGTATTCCTTGGCCTGTACTGCCGTACTGGCCAGCAGGGCGAGCAGCAGGCAGGTGAGGGAGGAAGATTTGAGAAGAGGGGAAAATGGAGCAGATGCAGCAGGCAAAAGATTGCTCAGGGTGACGCCAGATTGCTTTTGCATGGAGTATTCCGGTGTTTCGAATCAATACGAACCCTGCCGTAGAACTTGTGTTTAGTCAACAGGCACGCGCTCTGGAAGCGAATTCCGGCCGAACGTACGCCAGAGAACTTAAGCCGATGGAAAAGAGGTGTCTAATGTGTTGAGGCATGGT
>DASTRT010000353.1:0-4115 GCA_035761085.1 Methylophilaceae bacterium | reverse complement strand
GTAAGACGAGAAGGCATTACCCAGGCAGCGCGTCGCTTGCAAGCGGCCAATGCCATTCACTATTCCCGTGGCCACATGCAAATCCTGGATCGGGGAGCGCTGGAAGACGGCGCATGCGAGTGTTACCAGGTTTTCAGGAAGGAATCCAACAGGCTTTTGGGCCACAGCAATGGCAAAAGCTATTAACGAGGTCAAGCTAGAGGAAGATCATGATGTCAAATGCACCTGAAATCAAAACAAACAGCCTGCTTTCCGCGCTCAAGCCGGAAGAATTCGACAATCTCATGCCGGAATTGGAGCTGGTATCGCTGGATGAGGGCGTATCCCTTTCCACCTCGCGAAAACCGGCCGAGTTCCTGCATTTCCCGCTCGATTGTGTGGCAGGTCTTTACCAGGGTAAGGGCCAGGATGCGGTGCAGGTCGCTACTACCGGTAACGAAGGTGCTGTGGGTATCTCCTTGAGCTTTGTCGGGGCCAATGCCTTCGACAAGACCGAAGTCATCAGCTCCGGCTACGCCTACCGGCTGGAAACCGACACGCTGAACAAGAAATTCAAGCTGTACAGCCCGATCCAGCAATTGCTGCTGCGCTACAGCCAGATTCTGATCACGCAGATGAAGCACAGCAGCGGCTGCCGCCGTTCGCATTCCATCGAACAGCAACTGTGCCGCTGGCTGCTGCAGAGCCTGGATCGCCTGCCCTCGATGGAGCTGCATACCACGCAGAAGATGATCGCCAACAAGCTGGGCCTGACCTTGCAAAGCGTGCAGGAAACCACCGACAAGCTGCGCAGCATGGGATTGATCGACCTGGGCAACGACTACATCGGCATCCACGATCGTCGCAGCATCGAAGATCGCGCTTGTGGCTGCTATACCAAGATCAAGAACGAAATCGAGCATTGGACGCTGGTCTAGATACCTAAGACTGTCTGTACCGAAGTCGGGGCTAGGGTTAAACTAGATTGCTCACCGCCAGAGGTTAATGTGATCAATCCCAAAGTCCTGCTCGTCAACGACCACTATGCCAGCCTCATTGCGCTGGAAGCCCTGCTCACGCAGAACGAGCAGGAATGCGGGTATAGCGTCGTAACCGCCAACTCGGGCGAGGAGGCGCTGCGGCACCTGCTCAACGAGCAGTTCGCCGTCATCATCCTCGATGTCAGCATGCCCGGCATGGATGGTTTCGAGACGGCTGAAATCATCCATTCGCATCCCCGCTCCTCTTCCACTCCCATCATCTTCGTCACTGCGCACTTCGCCGACGAAATGAACCGGCTCAAGGGTTATGAACTGGGGGCTGTCGATTACCTGATCACGCCCATCATTCCCAAGATTCTCAAGAGCAAGGTCGAGGTGTTCGTCGACCTGGCCAAGAAGAATATGGAGCTGGAGGCCAAGACTCAGGAGCTGGCCGAGCTCAACAAGGACTTGCAGGTCAAGCAGATGCGCGAACTGAAGCGCACCAACAAGGCGCTTGAAGCGGAAATCAACGTCCGCCGGAAAGCCGAGGAGCGCGCACACGAGCTCGCCATCAAGGACCCGCTCACCAGTCTCTACAACCGCCGGTCCCTGATCGAACGGCTGGAGGAAGCGATCGCGCATGCCAAGCGCAGCAAGGAACAGATCGCCCTCATGTTCATGGACATGGACCGATTCAAGAGCATCAACGACACCTTGGGGCACGATGTCGGCGATGGGCTGCTGCAGCAGCTTTCCACACGCATCAGCTCGGCGGTACGCGAATCCGACATCGTGGCGCGGCTCGGCGGCGACGAATTTGTCGTATTGATGCAGGGCATGAGCTCGTACACCGACGCCGGCAAGGTGGCCAGGAAAATCATCGAGGCGACGACCCCCAGCTTCGCCGTCGGGGCACACAAGATCAGGACTTCGGTAAGTATCGGCATCAGCCTGTTCCCACAGGACGGCGACAATCCCCAACTGCTGATGCGCAATGCCGACCTCGCCATGTATCACGCCAAGCAGCGACGTCGCGGCAGCATCGAGTTTTTCCACGAAGATTTCAATGCGCCGCTGCAGGAGCGCCTGCGGCTCGAACAGGAACTGCAGAGGGCGCTGGAAAACAACGAATTCGAGCTTTATTACCAGCCCAAGGTCGAGTTTGCCACGCGCAGAATCATCGGCGTGGAGGCGCTATTGCGCTGGCACCACCCCGAAGTGGGCATTGTCAGTGGTGAGGATTTCGTCCACGCCGCCTGTGACAACGGCCTCATCGTTCCTATCGGCGAATGGGTGATCGAAGCAGCCTGCCGCCAGGCCCGGCACTGGATGGATACCGCTGGCGATACCGTGGTGCCGATTGCCGTCAATATCGCCACGCCGCAACTGCATGGCGACCTGCCGGAGACAGTTCAGAAATACCTGCAAAAATACAGGATTCCGCCCTCCTGCCTGCAGCTGGAAATCACCGAGTCGCTGCTGATCCGTGACTTGGAACGCACCAGCGCCATCCTGCAGGAAATCAGCGACAGCGGCATCAGCATTGCCATCGACGACTTCGGCACTGGCTATTCCTCGCTGTCGGTGCTCAAGGCGCTACCTATCGATATCCTGAAAATCGATCAGTCCTTCATCCGCGATCTGGCGACCAACGCCAACGACAAGGCCATCGTCAAGGCCATCATTCATATGGCGCACGCCTTGAGCCTGCGCGTGATCGCCGAAGGCGTGGAAAACGACAAACAGCTCTTCGTGCTGGAAAGCCTGGCCTGTGACGAATACCAGGGCTTCCTTTCCGGCAAACCGCTCTCTTTCGACGAATTATCGCGGCAGTGGGCGGAAACGGCGGCCAGCGAGACGCTGACAGCTATCAACAACTCCTAGCAAAACAATCCCAAAAAATAATCCCCATTTGAGGAACGACATATGGACATGCGCGTAGGAAAAATAAATCAGGTGGACGAGAAACAACTGCTGGCTGCCCTGGCAGCCTTCAAGAAAGGGGATTTCACCACACGCCTGCCCTCCGACTGGACCGGTATGGCCGGCAAGATTGCCGATACCTTCAATGACATCGTCGAAACCAATCAGCTGATCGAGGAAAGCATCAGCGGGGTGAGCCGCATGGTCGGCCGCGAAGGCCGGTTATCTGAACGTGCCATGCTGGCACGCGGCACCGGCGGCTGGGCCACCATGGTGAAGTCGGTCAACGTGCTGATCGACGACCTGGTTCGCCCCACTACCGAAATGGCCCGCGTTATCGGCGCCGTCGCCAAGGGTGACCTGTCGCAAACCATGGCGCTGGAAGTGGACGGCCAACCGCTCAAGGGCCAATTCCTGCGTTCTGCGCTGACTGCCAATACCATGGTGGACCAGCTCGCCTCCTTCGCTTCCGAAGTAACGCGGGTGGCGCGCGAAGTGGGTACCGAAGGTAAGCTGGGTGGCCAGGCGCAGGTGAAAGGCGTGGCCGGCACCTGGAAGGACCTGACCGACTCGGTAAACTCCATGGCCGGTAACCTGACTTCCCAGGTGCGTAACATCGCCGAGGTGACCACCGCCGTAGCCAACGGCGACCTCTCCAAGAAGATTACCGTGGACGTGCGCGGCGAGATTCTGCAGCTCAAGGACACCTTCAACACCATGGTGGACCAGCTGCGTTCCTTCGCTTCCGAAGTAACCCGCGTGGCGCGCGAAGTGGGTACCGAAGGGAAACTGGGCGGCCAGGCCAACGTGCCGGGCGTCGCTGGTACCTGGAAGGACCTGACCGATAACGTTAACTTCATGGCCTCCAACCTCACGGGCCAGGTGCGTAACATTGCGGAAGTGACGACGGCCGTGGCCAACGGCAACCTGTCGAAAAAGATTACCGTGGACGTGAAGGGCGAAATCCTCGAGCTCAAGGACACCATCAACACCATGGTGGACCAGCTTTCCTCCTTCGCTTCGGAAGTGACCCGCGTGGCGCGTGAAGTGGGTACCGAGGGCAAACTGGGCGGGCAGGCCAACGTGCCGGGCGTCGCCGGTACCTGGAAGGACCTGACCGACAACGTGAATTCCATGGCCTCCAACCTCACCTCGCAGGTGCGTAACATTGCCGAGGTGACGACCGCTGTGGCCAACGGCAATCTGACCAAGAAGATTACCGTGGACGTA
>DASTRT010000352.1:0-13185 GCA_035761085.1 Methylophilaceae bacterium | reverse complement strand
GGCGGTTTTCGGTGTCGGGCCGAGCGCGCCGGCGACGAAGCGCGGCTTGTCGGCACTCGTGTACTTGTCACAGGCGGCACGCGCAAGTTTTGCTGCCTGTACGTTCATTTCATAAACCAGCTCGGCCATGAAATAGTCGCCCTGGGCGATGCTGGTCGCGCCGAAGGTATTGGTCTCGATGATGTCCGCGCCGGCATCCAGGTACTGCTCGTGGATTTCCTGGATGATCTGCGGCTGCGTCAGCGTCAGCAGCTCGTTGTTGCCCTTGAGGAAGAGCTCGCGCTCACCGGCGGGTGCGGCAAAACCGGCAAAACGCTGGCCGCGGTAGTCCGCTTCCGTGAGCTTGTACTGCTGAATCATGGTGCCCATTGCGCCATCGAGAACCATGATGCGGCGCGCGAGAATCTCGCGTAATTGCGCTTCAACCGGGGACAGCTGGATCAATGGCGTAACGTCTTGTTTCAAAAGAGCACCTTTAAAGAAGGGCCGCGACAGGCGATATGCGAGGAGATTCAGGCCTGCGGGCGTGTGGTCAGCCCGATATTATAGAACACCTCGTCCGCCAGGCCCAGCACGGGCGGGCGCAGGGCCTAGGCCAGGCTAGTGCCCAGGAGGCTGCCGATGAAGTAGGTCATGGCACCGGCAGAGCTGCCGATCAGCAGCATGCGCAGCCCGCCGCCCCAGGCGTTGCGTCCGGTAAACAGCGACAGGGCGGCGCCTACGCCGAACAGAGCGAGCGCCGTCAGCACGATGGACAGCTTCAGGGCGTATTGCTCGACACCTAATAGATATGGCAACAGCGGCACTACGCCGCCGACGCTGAAAGCCAGAAAGGAGGAGATGGCGG
This sequence comes from Methylophilaceae bacterium, assembly GCA_035761085.1. Taxonomy (GTDB): domain Bacteria; phylum Pseudomonadota; class Gammaproteobacteria; order Burkholderiales; family Methylophilaceae; genus DASTRT01. The sequence goes on along the minus strand of DASTRT010000352.1, from coordinate 12,338 downwards.
CCATCCATGGGGAGCCCAGTTCATCCGGATTCAGCCCCAGCTCTTCGCGTGCCAGCGTATCCAGGCCCATTTCCGGATCGGAGATCATGCGTTTGGCCAGGGTTTTTGCCTCGTCCTCGTGCATGCCGCGGGCGATATAGATGAGAGCCAGTTCTTCCGCCTCCTCCTCCGGGTATCGGGCCAGCTCGGCGCGTTCCAGCCCGATCTGGTACTCGAACATTTCGCGCTGCGAGCGCATGGAAACGTATTCGCCGGCGGCCATGGAAAAAGCCCCGGCGAGCAGCCCGGCAACGCCGGTCAGCAAGATCGTGGAATAACTTACGGCGGCTCCCGCCACTCCCATGACCAGGCAGACTGTCGAGACCAGGCCATCGTTGGCGCCGAATACCGCAGCGCGCAGGCCACCTCCGCTGCCCACGCCCTGGTGGCGTGCCCCGACTTCGTCAACCGAGGTCGGCTTGGCGTGGTAACTGGGGAGCCGCTGGCTACTGTAGATGGAAAGCCCGCGGATCTTGATGGCGGCCAGTACCGGTTTGATGCGTTGCGGGCCAAGCTTGCGAATCAGGCAGGCGACGATACGTGTGCGCAGTTCCGGCTCATAGCTCGGCAATTGCATGCCCTGCTGTCGCAGCGTCTGCGCCCAGATATCGGCTTGTGAATCCGCTTCCTGCGCGAGTCGGGAGAATAGTTGCTGGCGTACCGGGTCCTTCTCGCTGGAGGAAACTACTGCATATAAATAGGCCGAGCGCTTTTCCTCGCGCCAGCATTCCAGTTCGTGCTGCATCCTAGGCCTCGTAACGTCGGTATTGCACGGCTTCAGCGATGTGCGCCGGCTTGATCACGTTTTCAGCGGCCATGTCCGCAATGGAGCGGGCCACCTTGAGGATGCGATGGTAAGCGCGTGCGGAAAGGTTGAGCCGGCTGATCGCCTGCTTTAATAGCGTCAGGCCGGCAGCATCGGGTGCGCAATGTTCATCCACCTCCTTGCTGCCCAATAAGGCGTTGGCTTTGCCCTGGCGCTCCAGCTGCCGCCTGCGGGCTTCTTCTACCCGCCGACGCATTGCGGCGCTGGCTTCACCTGCGGCTGCTGCGGTCAGCTCATCTTCGCGCAGGGCCGGCACTTCCACATGCAGGTCGATACGGTCGAGCAATGGGCCGGAAATCTTGCCGCGATAGCGCGCCACCTGGTCTGGCGTACAGCGGCACTTGTTGTTGTGGTGGCCCAGGTAGCCGCAAGGGCAAGGGTTCATGGCGGCCAGCAGCTGGAAGCTGGCGGGAAAATCGGCCTGGCGCGCGGCGCGAGAAATGGTGATACGGCCGGATTCGAGCGGTTCGCGCAGCACCTCCAGCACCTTGCGGTCGAATTCCGGCAGCTCATCGAGGAACAGCACGCCGTGGTGCGCCAGGGAAATCTCTCCGGGGCGCGGCACACCGCCGCCACCGACCAGTGCCACGCCGGAAGCGGTGTGATGGGGCGCGCGGAAAGGACGCCGGCGCCAGCTTTCCGTCTTGTATCCGCCGTTAAGCGACTGGATGGCGGCCGACTCGAGCGCTTCGTGGTCTGTCATGGCAGGCAGGATGCCGGGGAAGCGGCTCGCCAACATGGATTTGCCGGTGCCTGGCGGCCCGGACATCAATACGCTATGGCCACCGGCGGCGGCAATTTCCAGCGCCCGTTTGGGGATTGATTGGCCTTTGACTTCGCTGAAGTCAGGGTAATCCACATTGTTGAATGTTTCTGAACGGGTATGCGGTGCCAACGGGGTTCGGCCACACAAGTGTGCGCAGACCTCCAGTAACGTACTTGCGGGATAGATCAGGGCATCCTTCACCAATGCCGCTTCTGTCGCGCTCTCCTTTGGCAGGATGAAGGCGCGCGGCTGCGTAGTACCGGAATTACGCATGCTGACCGCCATCGCCAGCGCTCCCCGAACGGGTCGCAGCTCGCCCGTCAAAGCAAGTTCGCCGGCAATTTCATATTGATCCAGGGTATTGGAAGGGATTTGCCCGGAAGCGGCCAGTATCCCGAGTGCGATAGGCAGATCGTAACGCCCGCTTTCCTTGGGCAGGTCGGCAGGAGCCAGATTGACCGTGATACGACGTGCGGGGAATTCGAACTGGGCCGTTTGCAGTGCCGCACGCACGCGGTCCTTGCTCTCTTTCACCTCGGCTTCCGGCAGGCCGACGATGGTAAAGCTGGGCAGCCCATTGGCCAGATGCACCTCCACGACCACTTCTGGTGCATGCATGCCATCCAATGCCCTGCTTTTAAGAACGGCCAGACTCATCAGGATTTATGGTCTTGCTGCTGGGCAGCTTCCATTTCCGCGAGCCGCGACTCCAGTTTCTCCAGCTTCTGCCGCGTACGCTGCAGCACTTCGGCTTGAATATCAAATTCTTCGCGGGTCACCAGCTCCAATTTGGTGAATGCGCCCTGTAACAGTGCGCGCAAGTTTTTGTTGAGGTCCGGTGCCGGGGTGGAGTCGACGATATCGCGAATTTTTCGAGACAAATCATCCAAAAACGGGTTGTTCAGCATGTGTTTCTCCCTGAGTTTGCAGAAGTTTATCAGTTTTTAAAATTCGCGGGGCGAACTATTTAACAAATAACTTTATGTTTTTAAAGGTATTTTTGTGGCACGAGTGTTGCTTCATAGTCAATGCTTTGGGTTTACATATTTCTTAAAACAGCAACAGAAAGGGAATCAAGATGCGTAAGTCCTTAATTGCATTATCTTTAATGGGGGCGTTTGCAGTTTCTACCAACGTATTAGCAGACGAAGCAGACGAAATGCATTCTCATCCGGAAGAAAAGGGTACCGCGCCTGGCACGGCACCTGCAGCCGAACCGGCATCTCCTCACACCTTCACCTACAACATCGGTCTCTACAGCCAGTATATCTTCCGCGGCTTGACCCAAACCGATAGAAGGCCAGCTCTGCAAGGAGGTGTCGATTACTCCCACTCAAGCGGTATCTATGTCGGAACCTGGGGTTCCAATATCAGCTGGCTGGAGGATGGAGGGAACTATCATCGCTCCAGTCTGGAATGGGATATTTATGGCGGTTTTCGTAACACCTTTGGCGATACCGGCATCGGCTATGACGTAGGCTTGCTGAATTACGTCTATCCCGGTGACAAGACACAAGCAGCACAAGGCACCAATTTCGACGACCCATATACCTTGGAAGCCTATGCCGCGCTGAGCTGGAAATGGTTGCAACTCAAGTACTCCTACGCAATCACCGATGCTTTTGGTGTGAAGGATTCCGACGGCACCTACTACGCGGAAGCCAATGCAAATATTCCTGTAGGGGAGTCCGGCTTCACGGTAAACCTGCACCTGGGACGCCAAGAGTTTGATGGAAAAACCAATACTGCAGTCTCCGGCCCCATTGATAACGATAATTTTTACAGCTACACGGACTGGAAAGTCGGCCTCACCAAATCGTGGGCTAACGGCGTAAATATTGGGGGTTACTACACGGACACCAATGCAAAGGATAAGGGCTACACCATTTCCAACCGCAATATTGGTGACAGCACCTTCACAGCCTTTATCCAAAAAACTTTCTAACCTGCTAACAGCGGATGAGCAGGGCAACATCTGCTCAACCACATAATATTTCAGGAGATTCGCATGAAATTTGTATCCGCGATTATCAAGCCATTCAAGCTTGATGAAGTGCGTGAGGCCCTCTCCGCCATCGGCGTGCAGGGAATCACGGTCACCGAAGTAAAGGGGTTCGGACGGCAGAAAGGACACACAGAGCTGTATCGTGGCGCCGAATATGTCGTCGATTTCCTGCCCAAGGTCAAACTGGAAGTTGCCATCAAGGATGACATGCTGGATCAAGTCATCGAAGCCATCGAGAAGTCGGCTACGACCGGCAAGATCGGCGACGGCAAGGTATTCGTCTTTGACCTGGAGCAGGTCTACCGTATTCGTACCGGTGAAACCGGTCCGGATGCGCTTTAAGGGGGAGAACGCAATGAAAAAGATGCTATCTGTTATTGCTCTGGCAGCCACCCTGGGATTCGGCCTTTTAGGCTCTTCCAGCGTAGTGTTTGCCGAAGAAGCCGCGCCCGCAGCCACGGAAGCAGCTCCGGCAGATGCCGCTGCCGCAACCGAAGCACCTGCGGCTGAAGCCCCGGCACCTGCAGCTGCACCTGCAACCACGCCCAAGCTCGATGTGGGCAGTACCGCATGGATGATTGTGGCGACCGTTCTGGTGCTGGCCATGATTATTCCGGGCTTGGCCCTGTTCTACGGCGGCCTGGTACGCACCAAGAACATGCTGTCGGTGCTCATGCAGGTCTTCGTGAGTTGCTCGCTGGTCTCTGTGCTGTGGGTGGTTTATGGCTATAGCCTGGCCTTCAGCGAAGGCGGCAGCCTCAACAACTATATCGGCGGCTTGAGCAAGGCCTTCCTGAGCGGAGTCAGCAGTGACTCGATCAGCGGCGTAATCCCGGAGTATGTGTTCCTGACATTCCAGCTGACTTTTGCCGCCATTACGCCGGCGCTGATAGTCGGCGGCTTTGCCGAGCGCATGAAGTTCTCTGCCGTGCTGGTTTTCCTGGCCCTGTGGGTGACTTTCGTTTATATCCCGATTGCTCACATGGTCTGGGGCGGCGGTCTGCTGGCTCACCTCGGCGCCAAGGACTTTGCCGGCGGCACTGTTGTGCATATCAACGCCGGTATCGCCGCGCTGGTGGGTGCCATCGTCATCGGCAAGCGTATCGGTTATGGCAGAGAAGCCATGCCACCGCACAGCATGGTGATGACCATGATCGGCGCTTCTCTGCTGTGGGTGGGCTGGTTCGGCTTCAATGTCGGTAGTGAACTGGCTGCCGACGGCATCGCTGCCCTGGCGCTGGTCAATACGCAAGTCGCCACTGCTGCTGCGGTTCTAGGCTGGATCGTCATCGAATGGCTGGTCAAGGGCAAGCCGTCCATGCTGGGCGGCGCATCCGGCGCAGTTGCAGGCCTGGTCGCCATCACCCCCGCTTGCGGCTTCATCGGCCCGATGGGTGCGATCATCCTTGGCATCGTCGCCAGCCTGGTCAGCTTCTGGGCAGTCACCAGCCTCAAGAGCATGCTCGGTTATGACGACTCGCTGGATGTCTTCGGCATCCACGGCATCAGCGGCCTGATTGGCGCCATCGGAACCGGTTTCCTGATGGACAAATCCCTGGGCGGCGTCGGCTATGCCGAAGGCGTCACGATGGTCGGTCAAGTCCTGAGCCAGGTCATCGCCTGCGGTGTCACCATCGTCTGGTGCGGCGTGATCAGCTATGTGCTGTACAAGATCGTCGATGTTCTGATCGGCCTGCGTGTTACGGAAGAATCCGAGCGTGAAGGTCTCGATACCACGGAACACGGCGAACGCGCTTACCATTATTAATTAGTTCGATTGTCTGATTGGCGGGCACTTCATGTGCCCGTTTTTTTTGCCATTCGCCTGCAAACGGACAAGTAGGCTAGAATTCCTACACCATTATTCTTTCCTTCTTTTCACATGTTTCCGCATTTGACTACCGCCCTGACTGGCCCTCTGCTATCGCTGGAAAAAAGCATTCTCGGCGCGATGCCGCGCATCGAGCACTGGCTGCGTACCCAATGGCTGGAATATGGCTCGCCGTTTTACGCATCAGTGGATTTACGTAACGCCGGCTTCAAGCTGGCGCCGGTGGATACCAATCTGTTTCCCGGCGGCTTCAACAACCTCAACAAGGACTTCCTGCCCTTGTGCGTGCAGGCCGCATCGGTCGCCATCGAAAAGGTCTGCCCGGAAGCGCGGCGCCTGCTGGTCATCCCGGAAAACCATACGCGCAACGTCTACTATCTGCGCAACATGGTGGCGCTGACCAACATCTTGCGCCAGACAGGACTGGAGGTGCGTATCGGCAGCCTGTTGCCGGAGATCACGGAGCCTACCCTGCTCGATACCCAGGACGGCCACAGCCTGCTGCTCGAACCGGTGAAGCGCAAGGGCAACCGGCTGGTGCTGGAAAATCCCGAGCTGGGAGACTTCGACAGCTGCGCCGTGCTGCTTAATAACGACCTCTCGGGCGGCGTGCCGGATATCCTGAAAAATCTCGAGCAATCGGTGATCCCGCCATTGCATGCCGGCTGGGCCACACGGCGCAAATCCCAGCATTTCTCGGCCTACAACAAGGTCGCCGCAGAATTTGCCGAGCTGATCGGGATTGATCCATGGCTGGTCAACCCTTACTTCGAGACCTGCGGCGAGATCGACTTCCACGCCCGTACCGGCGAGGAGTGCCTGGCCAGCAAGGTGGAATTGCTGCTGGCGAAGATCCAGGTCAAGTACGACGAATACGGCGTCAAGGAAAAGCCCTTCGTTATCGCCAAGGCCGATGCCGGCACCTACGGCATGGGCATCATGACGGTGAAGAGTCCGGAAGATGTGCGCGACCTCAACCGCAAGCAGCGCAACAAGATGTCCGTGGTCAAGGAAGGCCTGCAGGTGACCGAGGTCATCATCCAGGAAGGTGTGTACACCTTCGAATACATCAATGACGCGGTCGCCGAACCGGTGATCTATATGATGGACCATTTTGTCGTCGGCGGTTTTTATCGCGTGCATACCGGGCGCGACAAGGACGAAAACCTGAATTCGCCCGGCATGCATTTCGTACCGCTGGCCTTCGAAGCGCCCTGTACGCTGCCCGACTGCGCTGGCTCGCCGGAAACGCTGCCCAATCGCTTCTATGTGTATAGCGTGATCGCGCGCCTGGCCTTGCTTGCGGCCGCAGTCGAGCTGCAGGACACCGATCCCGAGAGCTTCGCCGACTGACATGCGGCTCGCTTTCATCCTGGACCCGCTGGACCGGCTCAAGGCCTACAAGGACACGAGCCTGGCCATCATGCGCGAGGCGACAAAGCGCGGGCACGAGCTGCACATCGCACTGCAAAGCGACCTTTTCCTGCGTAACGAACAGGTGCGACTGCGCGTTCATGGCTTCCGCTTCGCTGAAGGCCATGCCTGGTTCGAACTGGATGAAAGCAGCGAAGCGTCGCCGTCCGAATTCGACGCCGTGCTGATGCGCAAGGATCCGCCCTTCGACAACGAATATCTCTACAGCACGTATTTGTTGGAATTGGCCGAAAACCAGGGCGCTCGCATCCTCAATAAGCCGCAATCGGTGCGTGGCTGGAACGAAAAACTTTCCATCGCGCGCTTCCCGCAATTCGCGCCGCCATTCCTGGTGACCTCCAGTGACGAACTTATCCGAGAATTTCTCGCCGAGCACGACGATATCGTGGTCAAGCCGCTGGACGGCATGGGCGGCAGCGAGGTGTATCGCCTGCACGCGCGCGACCACAATATTGGAGTCATTCTGGAAAACATGACGCGCTTCGGTCAGCGCACCATCATGGCACAGCGCTATTTGCCCGAGATCGCCCAGGGCGACAAGCGCATCATCATTATTGATGGCGAGCCCTTGCCCTACGCGCTCGCCCGCATCCCGAAAACCGGTGAAACACGGGGAAACCTCGCCGCTGGCGGCAAAGGCGTCGCCCAGCCCCTGAGCGACCGCGACCGCGAAATCGCCAACACCATAGGCAATGTGTTGAAGCAGCAAGAGCTTTTCCTGGTTGGCTTGGATGTGATCGGCAACCATCTCACCGAAATCAATGTCACAAGTCCTACCGGCATGGTTGAAATCGCCACTCAAACCGATTGTGATCCTGCCGCCGTTTTCATGAATGCCCTAGAGGATAAATGCGGCAGTTCCTGAGCTTTTTCGCGCTGTCTTTCTGCCTGCTACTGGCCGCCTGCGGCCGTGAACCGCTCTATCAAAGCCAGACTTATGTATTCGGTACGCTGGTGGATATCAGCATCTACGGCGAGCCGGAAGAGCGCGCGCGCGATCTGGCGAACCATGTGCAGAAGGAATTCCAGCGCCTGCACAACCAGTATCATGCCTGGCAGCAGGGCAGTGAGATCGCACGCCTGAATGCGGCATTTGCCAAGGGCGAAACTACCGCGATTTCCCCCGAGCTTGCTGCCATACTCAAGGACGCCACTGCCTGGTCGGAAAAATCCGGAGGGCTCTTCAATCCGGCGATCGGCCATCTGGTGAAGCTGTGGGGGTTCCAGGCCGACGAATTCAAGCCGGTTCATCCCGATGCGGCGAAAATCGCTGCGCTGGTAAAAGCCAATCCGCAAATGCATGACATCGTCGTTGAGGGAGGCAAGGCGTATAGCCGTAATCCTGCCGTCAAACTGGATCTCGGCGGCTACCTCAAGGGCTATGCCCTGGACCTGGCGGCCGACTATTTGCGACAGCAAGGCGTGCACGATGCCCTGATCAACATCGGCGGCAATATCATCGCCATTGGCAGTCACGGTGACAAGCCGTGGCGGGTCGGCATCCAGCATCCCCGACAGCCGGGCCCCATTGCTACTCTCGATCTAGCGGACGGCTGGGCTATTGGCACTTCCGGGGATTACCAGCGCTACTTTGAACTCGACGGCGTCCGCTACTGCCACATCATCGACCCACGTACCGGTTACCCTTCGCAGAATACACAAGCCGTGACCATCCTCGTACCGCCGGGCAAGCAGACTGGCACCATTTCGGATGTAGCATCGAAACCGATATTCATCGTCAAGCCCGCCGAAAGGCAGAATGCTGCCCGCATAATGGGTGTGGAATATGTCATGATTATCGACAAGACAGGTAGTATCACCGTCAGCGCTCCCATGGAAAAACGCTTAACCTGGGTGGACAAAAATGCCGCTCCGCACGTTTTTTAGCCGCATCCGAGCACATCTGCTGCCAGGAGATGTCGTCGTTATCCTCGCGGGTATTCTGTTTGTCGCCGTGCTGTTCAACCGCTTGTGGCAATTCGAACCGGCCAACAAACTGCGCATCCGTCAGGGAAGCTCTGTCTATGCAACCTTGAGCCTGAATCAGGTGCGAACGCTGGAGGTGCCGGGGCCTTTGGGGGTTTCCCGAATTTTTATCAACCATGGCAGGGTGCGCTTCGTGGAATCCCCATGCCATAACCAGTATTGCGTGCACCAGGGCTGGCTGAAAACGGCGGGGCAGGTGGCGGTGTGTCTGCCGAACCAGGTCAGCGTGGAGCTCTTGGGCAGCAAGAAGCTTTATGACTCGCTCAATTATTAACGGCGCCTTCAGCGTCCAGGCTACGCCCGAAGATCACCGTATCGCGAAACTGACTGCGCTGGCGATTGGTTTGCATTTGGCAGAGGCCATCTTGCCTTCGCCGCTGCCCGGGGTGAAACCTGGCATCGCCAATATCGTGACGCTATATGTCCTCTATCGTTTCGATTTCGCTACCGCCGCCTGGGTAAGCCTGTTACGCGTATTTGCCAGCGCATTCCTGCTGGGTCAGTTTCTTTCGCCTACCTTTGTGCTGAGCCTGAGTGGGGCCGTATGTAGCCTGCTCGCGCTATGGCTTGCCTATCGGCTACCGAGGACGTGGTTCGGCCCGGTGACCTTGAGTATTTTGGCGGCCTTTGCCCACATTGCCGGTCAACTGTTGGTGGTGCGGCTGTGGCTGATCCCTCATGCGGCGGTGGCTTATCTCGTTCCGGTGTTTGCAGCAGCAGCTCTTTTTTTCGGCACGATCAATGGATATATCGCCCAAAAGCTGCTGCAACGTAAAGAGTAACTTTCCAAAAAATAAAGGCGCCTCTAGAGCGCCCTTATTCTAAGCAATTACTTCTTTATCATTGGGTCAGTTCTCGCCAGCCGGTTCTACGTGAACCTACCGCATCTCCACTGACATTGACTCCGAACGTTTGCTGAGTGCCATCACTGGTAGTTGCAACGGCTTTCAACTGGCCATTAGGGAGGCGGAAGATGACGATACCCACTACCACACCAGCAGTATTTTTCTGCCCCAAGGCGGATGAGCCAACATTCAAACCTGTGTCCAAATAGAACTGGTATGTCCAACTCGTACCCCCAGGCGAACAGGTGCTACCTACAGGTGTAGTCGTTGCTACGGTCAACGTCCTCAATGTGAGTTTAGGATCGATGGTGACGCGCTCTTTTGACTCGGGGAAATCGGCGTACCAACCACCATTCGCCCAGTCAATGGCATCACCGGCAATACTTGCCGTGGTCGAGCTTTGAGTAATAGTGCGCGGGGTAAGTGCGCGAACATCAGGTACTGAAGAGCCAGTATCTCGTATTGCATAAAGAGTCTGAACATCTGTATTCGTAAGATCGTCATTTCCGAGATAACTACCTGTACCTACAGCGATTACCGGATCAGAGATATTTTTGACAAATCCCACCTCTGGTCGAGTCGTGATTGGCTGAGCCACACCATTCCTGACCAACGAAGCCAACTTACTGACAGTAGCAGAGGATGTTTGCATATTGAATCGCCACAAGTTCCCCAGCATATCCCCGCCGTAAATATACTTGGCACTTGCATCCAGGTTGGCATTGTCCGCAAGGGAGCTGATTTTAGCCAAACCGCTCGGCGTAGTTGTATCCCCGGCACCCGTATTGATTTTCTGGATTACGGCACCGGTTTTTGCATCCAGAACCCAAAGATAGCCTTCTCCAGAGCCTGGAGACACGTTGTTATAGCCCGAGGTCACCATGACTACCCATTTGCCGGCATTGGAACTCCCGGAAGGGAGCTTTGCAATTATGGGATTGCCATAGGTATAACCCAGGTCTTCATCTGAAACATTGCAGTAGGTACTGTCATAGCAGAACTCCCACAGCACGGATGGGGAGGCTGGGTTTGTGATATCCAGTGCATAGTAACCGCGGCCGCCTCCATTCAACCCACCGACAAGGATGGTTTTCCAGGTACTGCCATCCTGGATATCCATCACTTGAGGCGAGCCATCAACGAAATACTGGTGTTTGGCACCGTAGTTCTTGTCGGCCAGCTTGTACATATCCTTCATGACAATGTTCGGCACGTATGCCCAGGTTTCCGCGCCAGTACTGGCATTCAGCGCATGGAGCATACCGTCGTTGGCAGCGATGTACAGCATGCCTTGTCTGTTTGAATTGTTGCTCTTGAACGTGCTGTAGCCGGTGTCGACGAAATTGTAGATTGGCGCTTTGACGAATGCAGGAGTGGCATTCACCGTGTCGCCAAAAATATGTTCGCGATACCTGAAAGCCTTTGTTGTAGTGGCTACCGTACCATCTTCGTTGGTTCCATCTCCCTGCAGGAAAGCCAGTAATTGTTGGCCATTATTGGCAACCGCCTGGGTTGTGGAGTCGAGCAAGGAACATTGCGACATCAGCGAGCACTTGTTAGTGAAGTAGGCCTGCTCCGTAGTATTCAAGTTCGACCAGGTGAAAGACTCTCTGGTGGGTGTGCCCGAAACCGGCATATTCATTTTGTAGATGGTCCTGCCTGAGCCCTGAGCATCCAGTTGGGACTGCGCGGACCATACGGCGGTATCGCTTACTGCGCCGGTCTGGGTATCTATGGTTTTCGCCAGCACCTCGCCATCCCAGAAGACCGTGCGATAAGTCGTACTGAAAATATAATTGTCTGTCTGGGTAATGTTAGGGCTGCTGGTAGCGGAGGCAGCAGCGGCGCCGACCTTTACGGTAACATTTCCTAATGCGCCTTTGACTCCCGATGACAGACTGGAGGGATCTTGCGCGCTGAAATAGACACCTCGACCATTGACCGCTGCATGCCACAAGTCATCCAAAGCGGTTGAAGTGTCACCTACTGGTAGAGGCCAATCCTTTGTGCCCGCCTTGATCGAAGCGAAATCACCTGTCGTTGCGGTTTCATAATCTGAGCGGTAATTCAGCTCCCCATTCAACCCCAGCCCCAAGGTAAACGTCACCATGTGCTGATGCTGCGCTATATCTTTATCTGTTGTTGGAACCTTGTCCGCGAAATCGGAACGTAAGTCCGTTTTGTAGTAATACATGGCTACATCGGCAAGTGTGTTATCTGCGTAGGCAGGGCTCCATTTGGAGCCATAATTTTTGCCACCATCATAGGCACCAACAGCTCGGGTGGAATACCCAGCATCCACATTATCCTGATTTCCTACCGAAGTGCCGTCCAGTTTTTCTCCTGTATTGCTGTTAGCACTCCAATAACCATCGGTGGTCAAAAGCGCAAAGTTCTGCTGGCACTCGTATTGAACGGGGTCTTCGCTCATGCCGCTGTTTATACCGCTGGTGATATGGCCATAGTGTCTGCCTACTCTCGACAAAGCTTCTCTTAAGGGAGTGCCCCCACTGGGGTCAATTGCATAAAACTTCTTATACCAGGCCTCTTTCTGAGCGCTTGTGAAATTATCGATTGCCAAGTAGTTGGTGGAATTGACAGGACTC
>DASTRT010000351.1:0-4835 GCA_035761085.1 Methylophilaceae bacterium | reverse complement strand
CGCGAAAAGGCCAAGCGCCTCGCTGCATGGCTGGACCTCGAGGAAGCAATGAATGAAGGTCGCGTCATCAAGGGCGTGATCAATGGTCGCGTCAAGGGCGGCCTGACCGTGATGGTCAACGGCATCCGCGCCTTCCTGCCCGGCTCGCTGGTCGACCTGCGTCCGGTCAAGGACACCACTCCTTACGAAGGCAAGGAATGGGATTTCAAGGTTATCAAGCTCGACCGCAAGCGCAACAACGTTGTGGTTTCCCGTCGCGCCGTTCTCGAAGAGAGCATGGGTGCAGACCGTGAAGCACTGCTGGAAAGCCTCAAGGAAGGCGCAGTGGTCAAGGGCATCGTCAAGAATATCACCGACTACGGTGCATTCGTTGACCTGGGCGGTATTGACGGCCTGCTGCACATCACCGATCTGGCATGGCGTCGCGTCAAGCACCCATCCGAAGTGCTGACCGTAGGTGAGGAAGTCGAAGCCAAGATCCTCAAGTTCGACCAGGAAAAGAACCGCGTCTCGCTGGGCATCAAGCAGCTGGGCGATGATCCATGGGTTGCGCTGAGCCGCCGTTATCCTGTCGGTACCCGCCTGTTCGGCAAGGTGACCAACCTGACCGACTATGGTGCATTCGTCGAGATCGAACCTGGCATCGAAGGCCTGGTACACGTCTCCGAAATGGACTGGACCAACAAGAACGTACATCCTGCCAAGATCGCTCAACTGGGTGACGAGGTAGAAGTCATGATCCTGGAAATCGACGAAGACCGCCGTCGCCTCTCTCTGGGTATGAAGCAATGCCAGCCTAACCCATGGGATGACTTCGCTGCTTCCCACAAGAAGGGCGACAAGGTCAGCGGCCAGATCAAGTCCATCACCGACTTCGGCGTATTCATCGGCCTGCCTGGCGGCATCGACGGCCTGGTACACCTGTCCGACCTGTCCTGGAACCAGGCTGGCGAAGAAGCCATCCGCAACTTCAAGAAGGGCGACGAAGTTGAAGCCGTCGTGCTCAGCATCGACGTCGAGAAGGAGCGCATCTCCCTGGGCATCAAGCAACTGGACAGTGACCCCTTCACCGCCTACACCGCGATGAACGACAAGGGTTCCCTGGTCAAGGGCGTGGTCAAGAGCGTAGATGCCAAGGGTGCTGTCGTGACCCTGGATGGCGAAGTTGAAGGCTATGTACGCGCTTCCGAGATTTCCAAGGAACGCGTGGAAGATGCCAGCACCGTGCTCAAGGAAGGCGACGAAATCGAAGCCCGCATCCTGAGCGTGGACCGCAAGAACCGTGGCATCAACCTGTCCATCAAGTCCAAGGACGTTGCCCAGGACGCCGAAGCCATGCAGAAGTTTGCCAGCGATAGCGCTTCTGCCGGCACAACCAATCTGGGTGCGCTTCTCAAGGCAAAACTTGACGGTAAAAATAACGAATAAGGCTGTCTTGCCATGACAAAATCCGAGCTGATTGCCAACCTGGCTGCGCGTTTTCCACAACTGGTAATCAAGGATGCCGAGCTGTCCGTAAAGGCGATCCTTGATTCCATGTCGGATAACCTTGCCACGGGGGAACGTATTGAAATTCGTGGTTTTGGCAGTTTCAGCCTGAACTACCGTCCTCCACGCCTTGGCAGGAACCCGAAAACGGGAACCAAGGTACAAGTACCCGAAAAGTACGTACCGCACTTCAAGGCAGGCAAGGAGCTACGCGAGCGGGTGGATTTTCCCGAATAAAACCGGGCTCCGCACTTGAAACGGCAGTTTCTGTTACGGAAACTGCCGTTTTTTATTGTCTGGTTAACGGCGATTCACAGGCTTGATAGAATCTCGGCATGAAATTTATCTATTTCCCCGCCGCCCTGTTGCTGTTTATACTCCTACTCGGCTTTGCGATTAAAAATAACACCCCCGTCGAGCTGCACTACTATCTGGGATACACATGGCGCGCTCCTCTGTCTTTGCTGATACTGATCATCTTTTCCAGCGGTGCCATGATCGGCATCGTGGCCTGTATCAGCTCCCTGATTCGCCAGCGCAGGCGCAACATGGCGCTGGAGCGGGAACTGAAGGCGCTCAGCGATACCCTGCAGTCCAGGCAGAATTGATCCTGGCGTTGCCTCCCATTCATTGATGAAGAAACCTGTTTATGGAATTTGAATACTGGTGGCTGCTCGCCCTGCCGCTGTTTTTCACGCTGGGCTGGCTGGCCGCACGCATTGACATCAAGCAGCTGCTCTCCGAGTCTTCCGCTCTGCCCGCAGCCTACTTCAAGGGTCTGAATTTCCTGATTTCCGACCAGCACGACAAGGCCATCGAAGCCTTCATCGAAGCGGTGCAGGCCAATTCCGAGTCGCTGGAGCTGCATTTCGCGCTGGGCAGCCTGTTCCGCCGTCGGGGCGAAGTCGACCGCGCCATCCACCTGCACTTGAACCTGCTGGAGCGCAAGGAACTTCCCCAGCCGCAAAAGCTGGCAGTGATGGCAGAGTTGGCTCAGGACTATCTCAAGGCTGGATTGTTCGATCGTGCCGAAGAGCTGTTCCGCTCGCTGGACGATAGCCGTTATCAGCAACCGGCCCTGCGTGCCTTGCTGGAAATCTACGTGCGCGAGCGCGAATGGGAGCGCGCGATCGAGATCGCAACCGAGCTGGAGCGCGTCTCGGGCGTGCCCTTCCGTAAGGAGATTGCCCAGTATTACTGCGAAATGGCGGTCAAGGCCATCCTCGATAACGATTACACTACTGCACGCCGCGAACTGGCGATGGCACTCGATGCCAATACCAACTGTACGCGCGCCAACACCATGCTGGGCGAGATGGAAGCGGCTAACGGCAACCACGAGACGGCCATCTCGATCTGGAAGCGCATCGAGTACCAGCAGCCGGATTATCTCGGGCTGGTCGCCGGCAAGATGCTGGCCAGCTACCGCGCCCTCGGCAAGGTCGCGGAAGGCATGGCCTTGCTGAAGAACTACCTGCAAACCTACCAGACTACTTCCCTGTTGGCTGTCGTCTACGATGTGGTATTGCAGGAAGAAGGTCCGGAGAGCGCAGCTGTGCTGGCCCGCCATGAGCTTGCCAAGAAGCCCAGCCTGCAGACCCTGGATCAGTTGCTGCAGGCCAGAACCATACTGGACAAGGCGGAAACGCAGGACATGCACCTGATGCAGCAGGCCGTGCGCAATGCGATCGGAAACCGCACGGCCTACTACTGCAGCCAGTGCGGCTTCCGAGCTCGCCACTATCACTGGCAGTGCCCTGCCTGCAACTCCTGGGAATCCCTCCCGCCCGACCCGAGAGAGACGCCACCCTGATGGCCAGCGATCCCAAAATTATCGTCGCGCTCGACTATGCGGATTCCGCCAGTGCGCTGCGTCTGGTCAAAAAGCTCGACCCTGCGCTATGCCGCGTGAAAGTTGGCAAGGAACTGTTCACGGCCGCCGGTCCACGTTTTGTGCGAAATCTGGCGGACCGGGGCTTCGGCGTCTTCCTCGACCTCAAGTTCCACGACATTCCGAATACGGTAGGCAAGGCCTGCGAAGCCGCGGCGAGACTGGGCGTCTGGATGCTCAATGTGCATGCTTCCGGCGGCTCAGCCATGATGCAGGCCGCGCGCGAAGGCGTCGAACGGTCAGGTCACAACCCGTTGCTGATCGCGGTAACCGTGCTTACCAGCATGGACCAGCTCACCTTGCATGAGATCGGGGTGCCGGGAAAGCTGCAGGACCAGGTCCTCAACCTTGCCAGGCTGACCCAGCAGGCCGGGCTGGATGGTGTGGTCTGCTCGGCCATGGAAGCCATCGACCTGCGTGACACACTAGGCAAGCAATTCCTGCTGGTCACACCCGGCATACGTCCGGCCAACACTGCTCTCGACGACCAGTCACGTGTGGTAACGCCCGCGCTAGCCATGAATTACGGCGCCAGCTATCTCGTCGTTGGCCGCCCAATCACCAAAGCCCGCAACCCGCTGGCAGTGCTACAGGCCATAAACCAGGAAATTGCCGCTGTCTCCTAGCAGTTCTGCTAGCCGTTCAATATTGAGCCAATACGTATCATGCTCACGCTGGTTATGTTCGCCAGCGTTCTTTGGTCAATATAAAAAGGGGGTTAAAAATGAAAAAAACGTTGCTCGTATTATTTGCTGCGCTCGCTCTTTGCCTGGGGAGCCTCTCTGCCTTTGCTGCCACTGATCTCAACACCGCTTCCGCTGCCGAGCTTCAGAAGGTGAAAGGTATCGGCCCCAAGAAAGCCGAAGCGATTATCGAATATCGGAAGAAGACACCATTCAAGTCCGTGGATGACCTCGACAAGGTTCCCGGATTCGGCAAGGCTACTGTGGACAAGGTCAGGAAGGACGTGACGGTAGGCTCTTCAGGTTCTACCAAACCAGCCAAGACTCCGGCAGCAAAATAGCGGCATTTGAATAAAAAAGGCCCTGATGGGCCTTTTTTATTTGACGCGCATGCCAGGTTTGGCGCCGCTGTCAGGCGACAGGATGAATGGGCCGCCGCTTTCGTCGCTGGCTGCCAGCACCATGCCTTCGCTGAGGCCAAACTTCATTTTGCGGGGCGCCAGGTTGGCTACCATCACCGTCAGACGGCCTTTCAAGGTTTCGGGGTTGTAAGCCGACTTGATGCCGGCGAACACGTTGCGCGGCTTTTCTTCCCCGATATCCAGCGTCAGCTGCAGCAGTTTCTCTGCACCTTCCACATGCTGGGCATCAACAATGCGAGCGATGCGCAGGTCGACCTTGGTGAAATCGTCGATACTGATGTAACTGGCTTCAGTCGCAGCAGGTGCTGCTGGAGCCGCCGCGGTTGGTGCCGGCTGCATGGTTTGCTTGTT
>DASTRT010000350.1:0-4082 GCA_035761085.1 Methylophilaceae bacterium | reverse complement strand
AGCCAAGCTGGAAAGGCAGCAACGGCGGCGCTGCCGCCTTTATCCAGAACCGCCGCAGCGGCAAGGTCCTGCAGGCGCTAAACCTGAAGTTCTGCGGCTAGCGCGTAGTCGATAGTAAGCGGCGCGTGGTCGCTGAAGCGTTCTTCCTTGTAGACGGCAGCCGCCCGTGCGGAAGCAGCCAGGCCGGGTGTCGCCACCTGGTAATCGATCCGCCAGCCCACGTTCTTGGCCCAGGCCTGGCCGCGGTTGCTCCACCAGGTATAGCAGTCGTCAGTCGTCTCCGGGCATAGACTGCGATAGACGTCCACCCACTGCACGCGGTCAAACAGGTCGGTCATCCAGGCACGCTCTTCGGGCAGGAAGCCTGAATTCTTGCGGTTGCCGCGCCAGTTCTTGAGGTCGATCTCCTTGTGCGCGATATTCCAATCGCCGCAGATGACCACTTCGCGGCCGCTGGCCTTGAGCGCCTCCAGATGCGGCATGAAGCGATCCATGACGCTGAACTTGAAAGTCTGCCGCTCCTCGCCGCTCGACCCGGAAGGCAGATAGAGCGAGACGACGCTCAAGTTTCCGAATTGCGCTTCGATATAACGGCCCTCGGCATCGATGTCCGGAATGCCCAAGCCCTCGATAATTGCATCGGGTTGGCGCCTTGAGTAGATACCCACACCGCTGTAGCCCTTTTTCTCCGCGTAATGGAAATAGCCGAAATAATTGTCCGGCTGCAGCATCTCGCGCGTCATGTCGGGCGCCTGCGCCTTCAGTTCCTGCATGCATACCACGTCGGCATCCTGTTTTTGCAGCCAGGCATAGAAACCCTTGTTGGCGGCTGAACGAATGCCATTGAGATTCACGGATATAATACGAAACACAATTACCTTTCTAGAAACCAAGTCTAAAGCCATGTCAGATCTGAGCCAGGAGTTTATCCAATTCGCCGTGCAAAAGCAGGTATTGCGTTTCGGCGAATTCAAGACCAAGGCCGGGCGCCTGAGCCCCTACTTCTTCAATGCCGGCCTATTCAACGATGGCGAAAGCCTCATGCGATTGGGCGAATTCTACGCCAGGTCTATCGACAACTCGGGCATCGTCTTCGATATGCTGTTCGGACCCGCCTACAAGGGCATTCCTCTGGTCGCCAGCATCGCCATTGCCTTTGCGCGGCAGGGCCGCAACATCCCGTTCGCTTTTAACCGCAAAGAAGCCAAGGATCATGGCGAAGGCGGGACCATTGTCGGTGCGCCGCTCAAGGGCAAGGTACTGATCATCGACGACGTGATTTCCGCCGGAACCTCGGTGCGCGAATCTGTCGAACTCATTCGCGCGCAGGGAGCGAAACCCTGCGGTGTCGCCATCGCCATCGACAGACAGGAGCGCGGCTTGAGCGAATTGTCGGCGGTGCAGGAGGTGGAAAAGAACATCGGCATCCCGGTCTGCAGCATCGCCAAGCTGGGCAATCTCATCGTTTATTTGCACAACCAGCCGGAGTTGGCGCAGAATCTGAAAGCCATCGAGGCTTACAAGAACAATTACGGCACCTCATAGCCATGGAGTAAACATGCACTTATGCCTCTGGAAATTCACTCTCATTCTTAGCCTGGCCCTGGCGAGCGGCCTAGCGTTTGCAGAGGCCAAGCATATCCAGAAGTGGGTGGATGACCATGGGGTGACGCATTATGGCGACGTGATACCACCGCAATATGCCGGCGAGAAAACCTCAGAAATCAATAGCCAGGGCATTACCGTCAAGCGCAGGGAAAACAAACCCAACGCCAAGGACAAGAGTGCCAGTAAAACTCCCGAGGTCAGCGAACAGGAGCGCCGCGACAAAGCCTTGCTCAATTCCTTCACCACCGCCAAGGAGATCGATCTGGCGCGTGATCGCAACTTGCAACTGGATCAGGCCACCGTGCAGAGTCTGCAACAGCGACTGGGTGATGCCGAGAAGCGGCTGGACAAGACTAATAGCTCCATCGCCGAGTTCAGCAAGAACAAAAAACCGGTGCCTGCTGACCTGACCGACACGCAAAAACTTCAGCAGCAGGAAATCGAGAAGATCAAGGAACAGATCGCCCGCAAGCAGGCCAACATGGATGCAACGCGCACTCGCTTTGAGAACGACAAGAAGCGCTTTATCGAGCTGAAGTCCGGTACTGCGCCCGAAGAGCCGGCAGCGACGCCCGAGCCAGGTTCTCCAGCTGCGTCAGCGCCTCCGGCCCAGGCCGCTCAGTAAGCTAGCTCGCGAGCTTCTTCCGCAGAATCTCGTTGACCTGGGCCGGATTGGCCTTACCCTTCGAAGCCTTCATAGCCTGGCCGACCAACGCATTAAATGCTTTCTCCTTGCCAGCCTTGAATTCCTCGACCATGGCAGCATTCGCGGTCAGCACTTCATCGATCAGGGCTTCGATCGCACCACTATCGGTGACCTGCCTGAGACCCTTCTTGTCGATGATGGCGTCGGCCTCGCCTTCACCCGCCCACATGGCGTCGAACACTTCCCGAGCGATCTTGTTGGAAATGGTGTTGTCCGCGATGCGCTTGAGCAGACCGGCTAGCTGAGTGGGGGACACTGGAGACTCGGAAATATCCTTGTCTTCCTCGTTGAGCTTGGCGGAAACGCTGCCCATCACCCAGTTGGCGGCCAGCTTGGCGTCGGCGCCTGCCTTCATGGTCTCGGTGAAATAGGAAGCAACCGCACGCGATGCAGTCAAGTTGCCGGCATCGTAGGCGCCGAGCCCGAATTCCTGCTCAAAGCGGAGCTTCATTGCTTCAGGAAGCTCCGGCATATGCGCTTTTACGGCTTGCTTGTCCTGCTCACTGATGGCCAGCGGAAGCAGGTCCGGGTCAGGGAAGTAGCGATAGTCGTTGGCCTCTTCCTTGGAACGCATGGCGCGCGTCTCGCCGGTATCCGGGTTGAACAGCACGGTCGCCTGCTCAATCTTGCCGCCGTCTTCCAGCGTCTCGATCTGCCAGCGCGTTTCGTATTCGATGGCCTGCTGCATGAAGCGGAAGGAGTTGAGGTTCTTGATCTCGCGGCGCGTGCCCAGCTTGTCCGAACCCTTGGGGCGTACCGACACATTGACGTCGCAGCGGAAAGACCCTTCCTGCATGTTGCCGTCGCAGATGTCGATCCACTGCACCAGTTCGTGCAGCTTCCTGGCGTAGGCTACCGCTTCAGCCGCTGAATGCATGTCAGGCTCGGTGACGATTTCCAGTAGCGGAGTACCGGCGCGGTTGAGGTCGATACCCGACATGCCCTCGAACGCATCGTGCACCGACTTGCCAGCGTCTTCTTCCAGGTGAGCACGCGTGATGCGTATGGTTTTTTCCTGGTCGCCAACCTGGATGGTCAACTGGCCCTTGCCCACCACCGGCAGCTCGTATTGACTGATCTGATAGCCCTTGGGCAGGTCGGGATAAAAGTAATTCTTGCGGGCGAATACCGAACGTGGCGCGATTTCGGCGTTGATGGCCAGGCCGAAGCGGATGGCACATTGCACGGCTTCGCGATTCAGCACGGGCAGCACGCCGGGGAAAGCCAGGTCCACCACGTTGGCCTGTGTATTCGGCGCAGCGCCAAAGGCAATGCTGCTACCGGAAAAAATCTTCGATTGTGTTTTGAGCTGGACGTGGGTTTCCAGCCCGATGACGACTTCCCATTCCATTATTCAATTCCTTGTGGCATTTGAAGGTGCCAATCCGTCACCTGCTGGTAGGCATGGCCCACATCCAGCATGCGCGCTTCATCAAAGTAGTTGCCGATAATCTGGATGCCCGTAGGCAAGCCATTGACCAGTCCGGCGGGGATGCTCATGCCAGGAAGGCCGGCCAGGTTGACGGCGATGGTATAAATATCCTGCAGATACATGGAAACGGGATCGTCGGCTTTTTCGCCAGCCCTGAAGGCAGTCGAGGGCGCAGTCGGGCCCATGATGATGTCGCACTGCTTGAACGCTTCGGTGAAATCATTGGCGATCAGGCGGCGGATCTGCTGGGCCTTGAGGTAGTAAGCATCGTAATAACCGGCGCTCAACACATAGGTGCCGATCATGATGCGGCGCTTGACCTCGGCGCCGAAACCT
>DASTRT010000349.1:0-9013 GCA_035761085.1 Methylophilaceae bacterium | reverse complement strand
GAGTTCGGCAATCTTGTGCACGGTCAGGTCGGCCTGCGGGAAATCGAGGTCAGCCGCCGCCCAGGCGATTACGCTGTACTTTGCTGCCGCCAGCCGGGTAACGAGATGCTCCAGGTCAGCGACAGGAATGCCAGCTACTGAGTCCGTTTGCAGCGCCTTGCCTGCGGCAAGTGCCAACAGGGCGGCAATCACCACCGGCAGGTCCCGGTTATCGCAGGGGATCGTCGTCGGCTGAATGCCTTTCGGCGAAACGCCGGCACTGGTATCAATGTCGGGACCGCCAAGATAGACTATATCGCGCGTCGTCGTATCCTGGCCGAACATGCTTTCGCAATTCCAAACCGCGCGCTCGAAGAAACGCGGGAAGCGGCTGACGATATCGGTGCCGATGATGAGCACTAGATCAGCGCGGTTGCGTACTTCGGTCAGCGTGGTGGTTTGCCAGCCGGAATTCTGCATGGCCAGCACATTGCGCATGTTGGCTGCGGAATTCATGTGGTCCAGCGTAGCGCCAGTCTGGTCGGCGAGTTCGAGCACGGCACGCATGCCATAGACCTCGGTGCCGAGGCCGGCAATCAATGGCTGGCGTGCAACACGCAGGATTTCAGCCGCCTTTTGCAGGGCATCCTCCAGCAGGGCCGATTTGCCGCTGATGCGTGGTTCGTTGATTGGGGAGTTGGCTTGCTGGAAGAAAGCGATGCTCCTGGAGCAGGCGTTGTTTTTGGCAACGACCTTGGCGCCTTCGACCGCAATTACCACATCATCGCATAGCAATCCGCAACCCGGACAGGTGACGGGAGAGGCTATAACTTCATCGCGGGCGTCCGCTTGCCGGACTGAATGGGCAGGATTCACCATCCGAAAACCTTATCCTCACATTAACCAAATGCATCAAAAGATGAGATCAAAGTTTTTAGATGCAGCAGACGTGGTCTGCAGCTGGTGCATGCTGAATGGATACGAGCAAGCGGCAACTAAAACTTAAGCTGATTATGCAGGCTGCGTAAATGCAGCGTCAAGAATCGCGCGTAAGCCCGAGCGTGCCAGGCTTAGGCAGCTGGCTTCACCTTCCCTATTGCCTGCTCAGTTCGCCGTTAGTTACCTTGACCTTCTCTCCCACCTTGAACGCGGGCTCATCACCGAGTTCAACGGTACGATGGGTGCCGTCATCCATCAATACGATGACATCCCAACGCTTGCGCTTGAGCAGCTTCTTCTCTGCATAATGTCCGCCAACGCCCCCGCCACAGCGCCAATGGCGGTGGACAAGGTCTTATTGTCTTTGCCGAGCTTGCGGCCGATCAAGCCTCCGGCCACTGCGCCTGCAGCAGCTCCGAGACCGGTCGCAGACTCATCCACGACATTGATTTTTTCGATGACGCCGCAGTCCGGACAGGAGATTTTTTTCGAGGTGCATGCAGGAGGGACCCAGCCACCTCGCGTATCGGCAGGGTCAGGGCATGTGCTTTGCAAGGTTACCATCTGCTTCTGCGAGCACTCGGAAGGCATCCATCCGCCGCTGCTGTCGCTTTCGGCAGGGCAAGGATAAGCCGCGAACGCGGTGGAACTCAGCCCAAAAAGACACAGGGCGATAAAAAGATGAAGATGTTTCATTTTCCAACCCTCCTTTTGAATGAATTTAAGAGGCATGGCTGGTCTACAATATATGCTCAATACCCACCGGAATAATGATGTCAGGCAGTATTAACGCATATGCAAGCAGTATAACTCTCTCCAACCCGGGCTGTGCAATGGGAGGGGTCAGCGTCAGCGCTTACGCGCGACTCCACATGGGCTTCTTCGATCTCAACGGAGGTCTGGGCCGTCGCTATGGCAGCATCGGCCTGGGGCTAGACAAACCGGCCACCGAACTACATGCATGGCCCGCGCGCGAGGGATTCACTGCCGAAGGGCCGAGCGCCAACCGCGCAATCGCGATTGCACGAGCCTTGGCTACCCAGCTCAAACTCCAGCACGGCATGCACATGCAGTTGCGGGATGCCATCCCCGAACATGCTGGCCTCGGCGCCGGAACGCAGCTTTCGCTGGCCGTGGGACTGGCGATGAGCCGGCTTTATGGCCTGGATATGACTATCGAGGAAGTCGCCATGCTGACGCAGCGCGGTGCGCGCTCTGGCGTCGGGCTGGGGACTTTCGCCCGGGGTGGCGTGATTGTTGACGGTGGCCGCGCATTGCAGACAGCAGTGCCGCCAGTTATTGCACGGGTTGATTTTCCGGAAGCCTGGCGCATCATTTTGATATTCGATAGGTCTGCCATGGGTGTGCATGGCGAGCCGGAGCTGGAGGCTTTCAAGTCACTGCCCGAATTTCCAGCGGACGCCGCGGCCATATTGTGCCGTCATGTACTCATGCAGGCATTGCCTGCGCTGGCCGAGCAGGATTTACCTGCTTTTGGCGCAGCAATCCGAGAGCTGCAGGTACACACGGGTGACTATTTCGCCCCAGTGCAGGGTGGACGATATGCGAGCCGCCGGGTAGCGGAAGCACTCAACTGGCTCGATACAGAGGGGGTGAGCTGCTTCGGTCAAAGCTCGTGGGGGCCGACCGGATTCGCCATTTTTGAAAATGAATCTCGAGCGCAGGAATATCTCCAGGCGCTGAGAACGCGATTCACCGATCTGGATTTCGTGATGTGCAGAGGCCGCAATGAAGGCGGCAGTTTGTGCGATATTAGCAATGAGCGGGACGGGGAATAACAGGGAAAATATGGACAAAGTATCAATTCTGCATCTCATCACAGCGGCCAAGAATGCCAGCCCGTTTGACGTCAACATGGCTTTTGATGCGGGCTTCGACAAGATCATGCCCTACACGCAGGTAGAGCTGAAGGAAGTCGGTGGACTGGTGCAGGACGCCATTTTTTCGCGCAGCCCCAGCGGCATCAAACGCGAGAGCATCTTCATCGGCGGCCGTGATATCGATACCGCCATGGATATGCTGGAGGCAGCCAAGAAAGCTATGGTGCCGCCATTTGCCGTTTCCGTGTTTGCCGATCCTTCAGGCGCATTCACCACGGCTGCCGCGATGCTGGCCAAGGTTGAGCAGCAGCTGGCCAAACATTTCGGTGCCGATCCGGGTAATGCACTTGCCGGTCAGAAAGTCAGCATTTTCGGCGCGACCGGTCCAGTCGCTGGTTGCGCTGCCGTGATTGCCGCCAGGAATGGGGCGCAAGTCGAGCTGGTGGCGCATCGGTCGGTGGCTGATGTGCTAGCCAAGGCATCGGCATACAATGATCGCTACAACATCAATTTGGGTCATGCGGACGGTACGACAGCTGAGCTCAAGCAACAGCTCGTACATGAGACGGATATTGTGCTTTGCGCCGCGGCAGCAGGCGTACAGGTAATTTCGCTGCAGCAGATGACGGGGGCGTCGCGGCTCAAAGTGGTTGCCGACGTCAATGCGGTGCCACCTTTGGGAGCGGAAGGAGTGGAAGTCTCGGCGGACGGGGCGGGTATAACCGGGACCAATGCTTTCAGCATTGGTGCTTTGGCCATTGGCAAGGTGAAATATGAAACCCAGCATAACCTGCTGAAACATATGCTTGCCGTCGAGAAGCCGGTTTACCTGGATTTCATGTCTGCATTCGAGATGGCGCGCGGCATTGCCGGAAAACAATAACATCCTGAAAAATTAAAACTATCAAAACCATCATCATTGCCGCCGTCTCGGCGCGACCCTTCGTAAAAGCCGCGGTTGAAGCCGGTTACCGGGTAATCGCACTGGATGCTTTCGCCGACGTCGATACATGCGCGGCGGCGGACCAGGTTTTCCGTATACCCTATGGCGATGGGCATTTCAATCAGGCATCGTTCATGGAAACGTTGCGCGGCCTCGATCTGACGAACGTGGTTGGCCTTGTCTACGGCAGCGGATTCGAAGCCAGGCCAGAGCTGCTGGACGTGATCACCGAATGCGTGCCCGTCATTGGCAATACCTCCCAGGTATTGCGCAACCTCAAGCGCCCTCGTCAATTCTTCATGCTGCTGGATGTGCTGAGAATTCCTCATCCGGAAGTCAGTTTTAGACCACTGGAAAACGCCGTCGGCTGGCTTTACAAGCAGGGTGGCGGTTCGGGTGGTACGCATATTCGCAAGGCACTGCCACTGCCCAGCATTTCCCCTCACGCGGGCTATTATTTTCAGCGTGAAGTCAAAGGCCAGCCGGTTTCCCTGCTGTTTGCCGCAGATGGGAAACAGGCTCGCATGATAGGCTTCAATGAGCTGTGGATGTCCCCTGTGCCCGCCATGCCATACCGCTATGGCGGTGCCGCAAGCCGCGCCATTCTGCCCGAGCCTGCAAGGCAGCAATTGGTGGACATCGCCGGCCAGCTGACCAATGCCGTGGGATTGCGCGGGCTGAACAGCCTGGACGCGGTGATCGACGATGGCCATGTCTATGTGCTCGAAGTGAATCCCCGGTTATCGGCAACCTTCGATCTCTATCAGTGCCACTTACCGGCAAGCTCGGGCGCAGACCTCTTCGAGCTGCATTTGCGGGCAAGTGCCGGCAATATGCGCCGCTGGCCCAAGCTCGCCGAAGTGGCCAAGGCACACCACGTGGCCTATGCACCTTATGCCTTGCGGCTGCCTGAGGCGCTGGAATGGCCCGACTGGGTGGCGGATATCCCCAGGCCCAACAGTCTGATTGCCGAAAACCAGCCTGTCTGTACTATTCTGGCAGAGGGATATACGGCTGAAACAGCGCGCGATTTGGCATTGGCGCGTGAAGCAGAGCTGCGGGATATAATCCGGCCATACCAGAAAACGGATTAAACATGAGCGGAAATCATCTCTCTGGCGCCGCCCGCTGGCCCAGCGTCAATCAGCTGACGGAACCTTTGCTGCAATCACTGATTGCCAATGCTGCTAGTCTACGCTTGGGAGTAGAGCGGCTGGACAACGGCTGCACAATCATCGATGCCGGCATTCATCACCAAGGCGGGCTGGAGGCGGGGCGTTTGATTGCCGAAATCTGCATGGGCGGCTTGGGAAAGGTCAGTCTGCAGACTTCCAATACCTTTGCGCATTGGCCGCTGACTGTGACGGTACACACCAGTAATCCGGTGCTGGCATGCCTGGGCAGCCAGTACGCCGGCTGGAGTCTGTCGCACGAGAAGTTTTTTTCATTGGGCTCCGGTCCCGGACGTGCGCTGGCGGGCCGTGAAGAGTTGTTCGATGAGCTCGGCTACAAGGACAAGGCGCAGTCCGCCTGCCTGGTGCTGGAGACAGACAAGGTGCCGCCGGCGGCAGTTATCGAAAAGGTAAGTCGCGACACCGGTGTGGATACCCAAAACCTCACGTTCATCCTGACGCCCACGCGCAGCCTGGCCGGCACCGTGCAAATAGTGGCGCGTGTGCTGGAAGTGGCCATGCACAAGATTCATGCACTGCATTTTCCGCTGGAGCATGTAGTGGATGGCATGGCGAGCGCGCCCTTGCCGTCGCCTTCGCCGGATTTTTTGACCGGCATGGGGCGTACCAATGACGCCATCCTGTTTGGCGGCCACGCGCATGTTTTTGTGCTCGGCAGCGATGAGGCAGCTTGCGAGCTTGCAACGGCCTTGCCCAGCAGCGCTTCCCGCGACTACGGCCGGCCGTTCGCCGAAATATTCGAGAGCGTCGGCAAGGATTTCTACAAGATCGACCCCATGCTGTTCAGCCCGGCGGCGGTTACCGTCACCGCACTGGAATCCGGCAACAGCTTCCATGCCGGCAAACTGGATGCCGCACTGATAGACAAGTCGTTCGGCTATCAATCCTGATTGGCACAAGCGCGTGATGCAACGCATACCCGTGTTCACCGATGACCCCGGCTGGCATGGCAAGCAGCTGCAAGAGGCATTTGCTTTGCGCGGTTATGAAGCCGTGTTCATGTCCTTGCGTGATGGTCATTTTGCCTTGCAGCCTGGCAATTCTGGGGTAGAGCTTCCCGGTTTCGATGGCGCATTAACACCCGGAGTGTTCGTGCGTGGTGTTTCCGGCGGTACGCTGCAGCAAGTCATTATGCGGCTCGATATCCTGCATGCGCTGAAGATGTTGGGCGTGGTGGTCTACAACGACGGGCGAGCGATAGAACGCACCGTCGACAAGGCCATGACCAGCTTCCTGCTGCATCTAAATGACGTTCCCACGCCATCAACATGGGTTTGCGAATCGCGCCAACATGCGCAGGGCGTTCTACTACGGGAAACCATGGCTGGTCGCCATCTCGTCCTCAAGCCCTTGTTCGGTTCGCAAGGCGTCGGCGTTCGGCGGCTGGGGCCCGGTATGCCACTGCCGGTGCCGATGCAGGAGCATGTGGATGGTGTCTATTACCTTCAAGGCTATGTGGATTCGGGCGAGGGCGCCTGGCACGATTATCGCGTTTTTGTCGTGAACAATGCAGTCTGCGCCGCCATGATCAGGCGCGGCAACCAGTGGATCAACAATGTCGCCCAAGGGGGCCGCTGTGAGCGCCTGGAACCCGATCAGGACATTGCCGAATTGGCACTGGCTGCTGCCAGAGCCGTCGACATCGATTACTGCGGCGTGGATATCATCCGCGATCGGTCAGGCAAGCTGTTTGTGCTCGAGGTCAACAGCATTCCGGCCTGGCGAGGTTTGCAGAAGGTGGCGGGAGTCGATATTGCGCAGGTGCTTGTGGATGATTTTGTCGCCAAGCTTTCTCGCGCTCGCAGTATCCCTGTGGCCGTATGAGTGCAGAAGTAAATCAGCGAGCGGAATTCGCGGCCAGGGCCTTCAAGGCGGCATGTCTGGCCGAGCTCGAGGCGCTAAAACCCGGCAACGTGCATATCTTCGCCGATGGGCATGGCATGGTAATCCAGGATTTCATTCACAGTGCCGAGGCGGCAACCCAAGTCATCGCGCAGCCTGAATCAAGCGTGGGAGAGCGCATCCTCCATTCGATCGAGGCAACGCAAGCGGCAGTCGGCCACAATACCAATCTCGGCATCGTCCTGCTTTGTGCACCCATGATCCACGCAGTCTTGCATGTAGACCGCGGCAACCTTAGGCGTGATATCGGCTCAGTGCTTGATGCTTTGACGGTTGCGGATGCCGTGCTCGCCTACAGGGCGATTCTGCTCGCTTCTCCGGCCGGGCTGAGAGAGAGCCCACGGCATGATGTCAGGACAGAGCCACAGATCACCCTGCTGGAAGCCATGCGAGAGGCGGGTGAGCGTGACCTGATTGCACAGCAGTATGCCAATGGTTTTGCTGATGTGTTCGAGATTGGTGTCATGCGCTACCAGGAGACATTGCGACGGTGGGAACGGCCCGCATGGTCGGCTACGGCGGTATATCTGAGTTTTCTGGCCGAGTTCCCGGATTCGCACATCGTGCGCAAATATGGCAGCGCTGCCGCGCTGCGCGTTCGGGAACAGGCCGCTGTCACGCTGCGTCTAATGTTGGAGGCAGACAATCCCAAGTTGTTCATGCGCGATTTGCTTAAGTTCGATGGCGAACTTAAGTCGCAGGGCCTGAATCCGGGCACCAGTGCAGATTTGACGGTAGCCACCCTGCTTGCGGTATCGCTGCAAAATGCCGATGCCAAGGGCCCGGAATAGTGTAGTTCTGACAAAATTCAGATATACTCGTTTTCTTTACGAATTTCGGGCTTGGTCAAAACGGTTGGGCCTATCAGTTGTACCGCTGTCTGCGTTGTGTTGTGCTGACAAACCCGCAGTTCAAGGAAGTTCCAGCATTCAAATTATTGGCAATCCAGATTATCCGAGGAGGAAAAACATGGCGAATTTGTTAGAACAATTAAAAAGCATGACCACGATCGTAGCCGACACCGGCGACGTCGAAGCAATCAAAAATCTCAAGCCGGTCGATGCCACCACAAACCCCTCCCTGCTGCTCAAAGCCAGCACCATTCCACAATATGCACCCCTGATCGATGATGCGATCGCCTATGCCAAGAAGCAGGGCGGCAGCAAGGAACAGCAAATCGAAAACGCCGCCGACAAGCTGGCCGTTTCCATCGGTCTGGAAATTGCGAAGCATATCCCCGGCCGCATCTCCACCGAAGTGGATGCGCGTCTGTCCTTCGATACCGAAGCGATGGTCGCGAAGGGTCGCAAGATTATCCAGCTGTACAAGGAAGCCGGTGTGGACAAGGGCCGCGTGCTGATCAAGCTGGCCTCCACCTGGGAAGGCATCAAGGCTGGTGAGCAACTCGAGAAGGAAGGCATCAACTGTAACCTGACGCTGCTGTTCGGTTTCGGCCAAGCCCGCGCCTGTGCTGAAGCTGGCGTATTCCTGATTTCTCCATTCGTCGGTCGTATCCTGGACTGGTACAAGGCCAAGAATGCTGGTACCGAATACACCTCCGAGACGGATCCTGGTGTACTGTCCGTGCGCAAGATTTATGCATACTACAAGGAGCATGGCTATAAGACCGTGGTCATGGGCGCATCCTTCCGTAATATCGGTGAAATCACGGCGCTGGCCGGTTGCGATCGACTGACCATCGCCCCGGCACTGCTCGAAGAGCTGGGCAAGACCGAAGGTTCGCTGTCGCGCGTTCTGCAAGACAAGGGTGCGACCGCACAGCGTCCGGCAATGATGACCGAGAAAGAATTCCGCTTCCAGTTGAATGAAGATGCCATGGCAACAGAAAAGCTCGCTGAAGGTATTCGCGGCTTTGTGGCTGACCAGATCAAGCTGGAAAAAGCTTTGGCTGAAAAGCTTTAGGAATATGAGCCCGGCCCAACTGGCCGGGCTTGTAACATTGACATCGGCCTTGTCGGCAACTTAAGATAAGGGCCCGATTTTTCTGAAATTTGAAGTAACTACTTGTAAATATTGGAGGAAATACCATGGCAATGACTCAAATGGCACTCGACTCTCTGGATTTCGACCAAACCGTAGCCCTGGCTACCAAGGTCGCTCCTCACGTTGACATTCTCGAAATCGGCACTCCTTGCATCAAGCACAACGGTATCAAGCTGCTGGAAACGCTGCGCGCCAAGTTCCCCAACAACAAG
>DASTRT010000348.1:0-11087 GCA_035761085.1 Methylophilaceae bacterium | reverse complement strand
TGATGCATCATGAGTGATATCGCAGTAGTAGATTATGGCATGGGCAATTTGCGCTCGGTTGCCAAGGCACTTGAGCACGTCGCACCTGACAGGCAAGTCATCGTAACCAGCGATCCGGACGCAATTGCCGCTGCAGGGCGTGTCGTTTTTCCGGGACAGGGGGCGATGCCGGACTGTATGCGCGAACTGGAAGCGCGCGGCCTGCGCGCAGCGATTGTTGAGGCCGCTGCAAGCAAGCCTTTTCTCGGCATTTGTATCGGGTTGCAGTTGCTGTTCGAGCACAGCGAGGAGGGCGATGCTGCGGGGCTAGGCCTCTTCAAGGGTGAGGTGCGCCGCTTTGCACGGGATTTGCATGATGATCAGGGACACAAGCTCAAAGTCCCGCACATGGGCTGGAACCAGGTGTACCAGCACCAGGCGAAGCCAGGCCGCAGGCACCCCATGTGGGAAGGCATCGAGAATGGAGCCCGCTTTTACTACGTGCACAGCTACTACGTGGATCCGGTAGACAAGGATATGATCTCCGGCTACAGCATCTACCCTGCGCGCTTTACCAGCAGTGTGGCACGGGATAATATTTTTGCTGTGCAGTTCCACCCCGAAAAAAGCCAGCAGGCTGGCCTCCAGCTTTTATCAAATTTTGTCCAGTGGAATGGGCATTCTTAAACCATACTTAATGAAATTATGCTGATTATTCCCGCCATCGATTTGAAGGACGGCCAGTGTGTCCGTTTGAAACAGGGTGCCATGGAGGATGCAACGGTTTTCTCGGAAGACCCCGCCGCAATGGCGAGACACTGGGTCGACCAGGGATGCCGTCGCCTGCATCTGGTGGATCTCAATGGCGCCTTTGCCGGAAAACCGGTCAATGAAAGCGCGATCAAGGCTATCGTTAGCGAAGTCGGCGGCGATATCCCTATTCAGCTGGGCGGTGGCATTCGAGACCTGGAAACCATCGAGCGCTATCTTGATGATGGTGTGGGTTACGTCATTATCGGAACTGCGGCTGTAAAGAACCCGGGTTTCCTGCATGAAGCGTGTTACGCCTTCCCCGGGCAGATCATCGTAGGCCTCGATGCCAAGGATGGAAAGGTCGCAGTTGATGGCTGGTCCAAGCTGACCGGCCATGATGTGGTCGATCTCGCCAAGAAGTTTGAGGATTACGGCGTGGAAGCGGTTGTCTATACGGACATCGGCAGAGATGGCATGCTGAGCGGAGTCAACATCGAAGCCACCGTGAAGCTTGCCCAGGAGTTGCTCATCCCCGTCATCGCCAGCGGCGGTATTACCGATCTGGATTGCGTGCGCAGACTGTGTGCAGTCGAAGACGAGGGTATCATGGGCGCCATCACCGGTCGTGCCATCTATGAAGGGACGCTGGATTTCGCGGCCGCCCAGGCGCTTGCTGATCAACTCAAGAATAACGACTAAAAGATCGAAAGTTTTTCGTGGGTTTAGCCAAAAGAATCATCCCTTGCCTAGACGTGACCAACGGACGGGTAGTTAAGGGGGTTAATTTTCTTGAGCTGCGTGATGCGGGAGATCCGGTCGAGATCGCCAAACGCTATGATGAACAGGGCGCCGATGAGATAACGTTTCTCGATATCACGGCCAGCTCCGACAATCGCGGGCTGATCCTGCACATCATCGAAGAAGTTGCCTCTCAGGTATTCATTCCCTTAACGGTAGGGGGCGGTGTTCGCGAGGTTGACGATGTGCGGCGCCTGCTCAACGCTGGTGCTGACAAAGTCAGTATCAATACTTCCGCGGTATTGAATCCGCAATTGGTGGAAGACGCAGCGGGACGGTTCGGCTCACAGTGCATCGTCGTCGCCATCGACGGCAAGCGCGTAGGTGACCATTGGGAAGTGTTCACCCATGGCGGACGCAAACCTACCGGGCTAGACGCGATAGAATGGGCCGAGCGTATGGTGAGCCTGGGTGCTGGCGAACTGTTGCTGACCAGCATGGACAGGGACGGTACTCGTATCGGGTTCGATCTCGAGTTTACGCGCGCCATCAGTGATGCGGTCGAAGTCC
The DNA here is from genome assembly GCA_035761085.1 of Methylophilaceae bacterium. GTDB lineage: Bacteria > Pseudomonadota > Gammaproteobacteria > Burkholderiales > Methylophilaceae > DASTRT01. The sequence continues at coordinate 9,047 of DASTRT010000348.1, read as the reverse complement.
CTATCATTGCTTCAGGCGGCGTGGGTAATCTCGATCATCTGGTGGAAGGCATACAGATGGGCGGCGCCGACGCGGTATTGGCGGCCAGTATTTTCCATTTTGGGGAATACACGATACGTGAGGCCAAGGAATACATGCAGGCGCGCGGCATCGAAGTAAGGCTTTGACCCGGAAGGGAGGCGACATATGGATAGCGCTTGGCTGGACAAGGTGAGCTGGACATCCGATGGGTTGGTGCCGGTCATCGTGCAGGAGGCAAAGACGGGAGATATCCTGATGTTTGCCTGGATGAACCGCGAGGCACTGGAGCTGACTGCCAGCAAGCGGGAAGCCGTCTTCTGGTCTCGCTCCCGCCGCAAGCTTTGGCACAAGGGCGAAGAGTCCGGCCATATTCAGAAGGTCCATGACATTCGCATGGACTGCGATCAAGATGTATTGTTGCTCAAGGTTGAACAGATAGGCGGCATTGCCTGTCATACTGGCCGGCATAGCTGTTTTTTTCAGAAGCTCGACGGGAACGCGTGGGTCACTGACCAGGCCGTGCTGAAGTCACCGCAGGAGATTTATCGAAATGAGTGATGTTTTGAACCGTCTCGCCGATCTTCTCGAGCAGCGCAAGAGCGCGGATCCGCAATCTTCCTATGTGGCAAAGCTGTATGCCAAGGGCATGGATGGTATCCTCAAGAAGATAGGTGAGGAGGCGACCGAAACTATCATCGCCGCCAAGGCGGGAGATGCTGAACAGATCGTGTATGAAACAGCAGATCTGTGGTTTCATTGCCTGGTCATGTTGGCCAAGGCCGGCCTCAAACCGCAGGATGTGCTGAATGAGCTTGCGCGGCGTGAAGGTTTGTCAGGCCTAGAGGAAAAGGCGCGTCGGCCGCAGGAAACTTGAGCAATGACAGACTGTATTTTCTGCAAGATCGTCAAGGGCGAAATCGGCTCTGCCAGGATTTACGAGGATGAGGATATCGTCGTGTTCAACGATATCCATCCCATTGCGCCGGTGCATTTCCTCATCGTGCCTAAGCAGCACATCGAAAGCCTGGCTACTTGCGACGCGTCACATGAACGCCTGCTTGGCAAGATAATGCTGCTGGCCCCGCAACTGGCTGCACAACAAGGGTTGAAAGGCTTTCGTACCATGATCAATACCGGTCGCGAAGGCGGTCAGGAAGTCTTTCATTTGCATGTGCACGTGTTTGGCGGCGGTGATACGCTACCGAAAACCTGAATCTGAATTGGGAGGACAGCATGGGATCGCTTAGCATTTGGCATTGGCTTATCGTACTGCTGATCGTGGTGCTGATATTCGGCACCAAGAAACTGCGCAACATCGGCAGCGATGTCGGCGGTGCGGTGAAGAATTTCAAGGATGCAATGAAAGAGGAAAGCAATCCACCGTCGCTTGACAAGACTTCCTCCAGCAACACGGTGGAAGGTGAAGTCACCCACAAGAGCAAACAATAAATCTTGTTCGACGTCGGATTTTCGGAGCTGGTCGTCATCGCTGTCATAGCCTTGATCGTGATCGGCCCTGAAAAACTGCCCAAAGTGGCGCGGGCTTTAGGTGCCATTACCGGACGTCTGCAGCGTTATGTCAGCAGCATCAAGGCGGATATCGAGCGCGAAATACAGTTGGAAGAACTGCAAAAGCTGCAGCAGGAGATCCGACGGAACGCGAGCGAAATCGAGTCTGAGCTCAAGCAGACCGAAACGCAGTTGAAAGAAACCGGGCAAACAACCGGATCTGCCGCGAAACCTCCCCAAGCCCCCGGTTCAAGTACGCAGTAGTGGAAGCGACCGAAGGCTTCATCTCCCATTTGATCGAATTGCGCAACCGGCTGTTGCGCAGCCTAGTGGTTTTCCTGGTCGTGTTCGTCAGCATGTTCCCTTTTGCCAACAAGCTTTATACCTTGCTAGCCGCGCCGTTACTGGCCAAGCTGCCGGCAGGGGGGCAGATGATTGCGACGGCGGTGACCACACCTTTTTTCATTCCGATGAAAGTGGCCATGCTGGCGGCTTTCATCGTTTCCCTGCCGCATACCTTGTATCAGATCTGGGCGTTTGTCGCCCCTGGCCTGTATGTGCATGAGCGGCGGCTGATTGCTCCGCTGGTCGTGGCAAGCAGCTTTTTGTTTGTGACAGGTATGGCTTTCGCCTATTTTGTCGTGTTTCCGGTGGTGTTTGGTTTCATTACCAGTGTTGCTCCACAAGGCGTGGCAGTGATGACCGATATTGGGAATTATCTGGATTTCGTGATGACGTTGTTCATTGCTTTCGGCGTGGCGTTTGAAGTGCCGATCGCGGTGGTGTTGCTGGTCTATCTGGATATGGTAAAGATCCAGACATTGCGGGAAATCCGTTCCTACGTCATTGTCGGTGCGTTCGTGTTGGGTGCCATCTTCACCCCACCAGACGTTATTTCACAATGCATGCTGGCGGTACCCTTGTGGCTGCTGTATGAGCTGGGAATCGTGGCGGCCGGCTTTCTGCATACGAGAAAAATCAGCCGCGAGGAATCCTGACCTCTCGATTACTCGTCTTCGAACGGGTCCTTGATCAGCTGCGGTTTGGGACGCTTGCCGACAGTGACAGGAACATCCAGCGACTTTTGCGCCCGCACGATTTTCAGCGTTGCCTTCTGATCAGGTTTCAGATTTGAAACCAGATTGAGCATGCTGGAGCTATCGGTAACTTTACGGTCATTGATAGCCACCAGGATGTCTCCGGGTTTCAGGCCGGCGCGTTCTGCCGGACTATTGGCGATAATGCCGGCAATAAGTGCACCATCAGTGCTCTTGAGCTTGAAGGATTCAGCAAGTTCCGGTGTGATGTCCTGCGCTTCTATACCGATCCAGCCGCGAATGACGCTCCCCTGACGGATGATCTGATCCATGACCTGCTTCGCCAGACTGACCGGAATGGCGAAACCGATGCCCATGGAACCACCGCTGCGGGAATAGATTGCGCTGTTGATGCCTACCAGGTTGCCATCCGTGTCGATCAGAGCGCCGCCCGAGTTGCCAGGATTGATGGAAGCGTCGGTCTGAATGAAGTTCTCAAAGGTGTTGATACCCAAGTGGCTGCGGCCCAAAGCGCTGATGATTCCCTGCGTGACGGTCTGGCCCACGCCGAATGGGTTGCCGATGGCTAATACTACGTCGCCGACATTCACGGTTTCCGGCTGGGCAAAAGTGATGGCCGGCAAACCCTTGATATCTACCTTGAGGACGGCAAGGTCGGTTTCCGGGTCAGTGCCAACTACGCGAGCAGGCATGGTGCGGCCATCTGCCAGCGCTACTTCGATTTCATCTGCAGCTTCGATGACGTGATGGTTGGTGAGGATCAGGCCTTCGCTGCTGACCACCACACCGGAACCCAGGCTGTTTTCGCGCTGAGGCTGATCATCCAGCTGGTCGCCGAAGAAATGGCGGAAAAGGGGATCATCCATGAAGGGGTGCCGGTCCATGACTTTCTTGCTGGTGAAGACATTTACCACTGAGGGCATTGCCTTTTTAGCCGCATGGCTATAGGAAGACGGAGCTGCCGTCGAGGCTGTTTGAAGCGCCTCCTTGACCGTCGCGCCATGCTTCTGGTCGTTCAGCAGATCGGGATGGAACAACTGGATGACGAATAGCACTGCAAGACTCACAGTGACGGTTTGTGCAAAAATGAGCCAGAGTTTACGCATGAAGATGAGCGCCAGAAGACGAACCGGGGTAGGAATATGGAATTAAAAAAGTTGATGGATTATACCGGAGAATTACTGCAGATAGCGCGCTTCCAGGACTACTGCCCGAACGGCTTGCAGGTCGAAGGCAGGGGCGAGATCCGGACTATCGTCAGCGGGGTGACGGCCAGTATGGCCCTGCTTGACGCGGCTGCCGAGATGCGAGCGGATTTGGTGCTGGTTCATCATGGCTATTTCTGGCGCAACGAGGACCCGCGCATTCTTGGAATGAAGCGCTCCCGACTCAAGTTCCTGCTGGAGCAGGACATCAATCTGGCGGCTTATCATTTGCCTCTGGATGCACATCCCGAGCTCGGCAACAATGCGCAGTTGGGTCGAGTCATGGGGGTGGCGTTGGAGGGGCTGGCCGGAGAGCCGGCAATTATTGCGCATGGCAGTCTTTCGCGGCCGGCAACATTGCAAGCGTTTGGTGCGCATCTGGAAAGTGCTTTGCGTCGCCAGCCTATGCTGATCGGTGACCCTGATCGTACGCTGAAGCGTATCGCCTGGTGCACTGGAGCAGCCCAAAGCCATTTCGAGGAGGCGCTGGCGCTGGGCGTCGATGCCTTCATCAGTGGAGAGATTTCCGAGCAGACCGTTCACCTGGCGCGGGAGTCCGGTGTGGCTTATATCGCCGCCGGGCACCACGCCACCGAGCGCTACGGAATACAGGCGCTAGGGGAACACCTGGCCGACAAATTCCGTTTGCAACACGCCTTCATCGATATCGATAACCCCGTTTAAACGACCTCCATGCGCATGTTTTTCATGGATTTTTGCTTGCTTCCATTTAAGTTTTGGTCGTGAAGCTGTAAAATGCCGGGCTGCACAATCTACAGCCCGTTTAGAGAAACCTGATGGCAAAACAAGAAGTGGATCAAAGTAAGCGCCGATTCCTGATTGCGGCGACCACGGTAGCAGGGGGAGTCGGGGTCGCGGCAGTTGCAGTTCCATTTCTGGGTAGCATGATGCCGAGCGAGCGCGCAAAGGCCGCTGGCGCGCCCGTCGAAGTGGACATCAGCAAGATCGAGCCGGGTGCGATGATTACCGTGGAGTGGCGCGGACGACCGGTCTGGATCATCAATCGCACGGAGGAAATGCTGGCCACGCTGCCCAAGGTGGAAGACAAGCTTTCCGATCCGAAACTCGAAGTACCGCAGCAGCCCGCTTATTGCCAGAACGCCACGCGTTCGATCAAACCCAACCTCATGGTGCTCGTCGGCATCTGTACCCACCTGGGATGTTCGCCTTCACCCAAGTTGCAACCCGACGGCGATATGGGCGCGGAGTGGAAGGGTGGCTTCTTCTGTCCCTGCCACGGCTCCAAATTTGACCTGGCTGGACGGGTTTTCAACGGCTCTCCCGCGCCGATCAACCTCGTGGTGCCGCAGCACAAGTACCTGAGCGATTCGCTGTTGCTGATCGGTGAAGACGATTCCGGGGTGGCAGCATGAAGAAGCCGATGACTAGCTTGCTGAACTGGGTAGATGACCGCTTCCCGTTGACTGCCAACTGGAAAGCCCATCTTTCCGAATACTACGTTCCGAAGAATTTCAATTTCTGGTACTTCTTTGGTTCTCTGGCCTTGCTGGTGCTGGTGCTGCAAATCGTGACCGGCATTTTTCTGACCATGCATTACAAGCCGTCAGCCGAAAATGCTTTTGCTTCGGTTGAGTACATCATGCGGGACGTGTCCTGGGGATGGCTGATCCGCTATATGCACTCCACGGGCGCCTCGATGTTCTTCGTCGTGGTTTACCTGCATATGTTCCGTGGACTGATCTATGGGTCGTATCGCAACCCGCGCGAGCTCATCTGGCTGTTCGGGGTCGCCATTTTCCTCTGTCTGATGGGCGAGGCCTTCTTTGGCTACCTGCTGCCATGGGGGCAGATGTCTTACTGGGGTGCGCAGGTCATCATCAATCTGTTTACCTCCATTCCGTTTATCGGTCCGGATATTTCCGTGTGGATTCGGGGTGATTATATGGTGTCCGATGCCACGCTGAATCGCTTCTTCGCCTTCCACGTGATTGCCCTGCCGCTGGTACTGCTGGGCCTGGTGGTAGCGCATCTGGTTGCCCTGCATGAAGTAGGGTCGAGCAATCCGGACGGCATTGAAATCAAGGAAAACAAGGACAAAGCTACCGGCATTCCACTGGACGGAATTCCCTTCCACCCGTATTACACCGTCAAGGATCTGGTAGGGGCGGTTGTGTTTCTGATCGTTTTCGCCTCGATCATTTTCTTCGCACCTGAGATGGGGGGCTATTTCCTTGAGGCCAACAACTTTATTCCGGCGGATGCGCTGAAGACCCCGCCGCATATTTCGCCGGTCTGGTACTTCACGCCTTATTACTCTATTCTGCGCGCCGTGCCGCCTATCATGAATTCGCAGTTTCCAGGCGTTGCCGCTATGGGGCTGTCGGTGCTGATCTTCACCCTGATCCCCTGGCTCGACAAGAGCCCGGTCAAGTCGATTCGCTATCGTGGGGCGATTTACAAGACCTGGCTGGCCTTGTTCGTCGTGAGCTTCCTGATCCTGGGCTATTTGGGAACCGAAGTCACGACCGTATGGGGGCAATTCAGCGGTTCCTGGACGGTAATGCTGGATACCAAGGATCGCGCCACTTGGGTGGCTCGCTGCCTGACCATTATTTATTTCGCGTTCTTTATTCTCATGCCCTGGTATACCAGGATAGACAAGACCAAGCCGGTACCGAAAAGGCTGACGAAATGAACAAGAACATGACGCGGAATCTTGTGCTCAGCCTGTTGGTCATCCTGCCGCTGTTGTCGCATGCAAATGAGGGGGCGCATCTGGCAAAGGCGCCCATCAATCCTGACAACAAGGCTTCTCTGCAGCGCGGTGCCAGGGTCTTTGTCAATTACTGCCTCAACTGCCACAGCGCTGCCTACATGCGCTATAACCGCTTGAAAGAAATCGGCCTGACCGAAGAGCAGATCAAGAGCAATCTGCTGCTGGCGGGTGAGAAGATCGGCGATACCATGACCGTAGCTATGGCCAAGCAGCAAGGCAAGGCCTGGTTCGGCGCCGCGCCGCCGGATCTGTCCGTGGAGGCCCGAGCCCGGGGGGCGGATTGGCTATATGGCTATCTGCGTGGATTTTATCGTGATGAGTCGCGACCTACTGGCTGGAACAACATCGTCTTCGACAAGGTCGCCATGCCGCACGTCCTTTGGCAGCTGCAAGGGGTGCAGGTGCTGAAACGAGCCGAAGACGCAGATGCTGAGCCTGAATTGGTCCTGGAGAAGCCCGGGTCACTATCGCCAGCCGAATACAATGCTATGGTGGCCGATCTGGTGAACTACCTGGTGTTCATGAGCGAACCCGCGAAATACCAGCGCCTACACCTCGGGATATATGTGCTGCTGTTCCTCGGCTTGCTGTTCGTGCTGACCTACAGCCTGAAAAAAGAGTTCTGGAAAGACGTCCAATAGAATTATTTGTTGCGCAGATTGTCTTGTTGTTGCGTGGCAGCCACGCATTATTTAGCTAGCAGGAAACAAACCTATGATGACCTTATATTCGGGCACGACCTGCCCATACAGCCACCGTTGCCGCATTGTCCTGTTCGAGAAGGGCATGGACTTCAATGTGATCGACGTGGACATGACAAACAAGCACGAGGATTTGGCGGTTATCAATCCGCACAATCAGGTGCCCGTGCTGGTTGAGCGTGACCTCGTTCTGCAGCAGGCCAATATCATCAACGAATACATTGATGAGCGCTTCCCGCATCCACAACTGATGCCGGCAGACCCTGTCATGCGCTCCAAGGCCAGGCTCGGCCTCTATGAGTTCGAGCGCGACCTGTATGCCCATGTTGCCGACCTGGAATCGGCCAACCAGAAGGTGGCGGACAAGGCCCGCGCGACTATTCGCGACAACCTGACGCAAATCGTCCCGCTGTTTGCCAAACAGCAGTACATTTTGGGCGACGAGTTTTCCATGCTGGACGTGGCCATCGCCCCGCTGCTGTGGCGCTTGGGCCACTACGGCATCGAACTGCCGAAGCAAGCCGCACCACTGCTCAAGTATGCAGAGCGGATTTTCTCCCGCCCTGCATATATCGAAGCGATGACGCCTTCTGAAAAGGCGATGCGCAAGTAAATCGTCATGAGTAGTCTGACTTCCACCAAGCCTTACATGATCCGTGCGCTGCATGAGTGGTGCACGGACAACGCCTTGACGCCGCATCTGCTGGTAGCAGTCAACGGACAGACGCGGGTGCCGATGGCTTATGTAAAGGATGGCGAGATCGTGCTGAACCTCAACTATTCAGCCACCAAGGATCTGCTCATCGGTAACGATGCGATCACCTTTTCTGCCAGGTTCAATGGGGTCGCTACCAATCTTTATATTCCCATGAGTGCCGTACGTGGGCTTTTTGCCCGCGAAAATGGCCAGGGGATGTTCTTTGAGGCAGAGCCTGAGGAGGTCTCAGTCGCGGCCGATCAGGGCATGGAGGAGGAGACCTCGCCTCAGGCTGAAAAACAAAAAAAAACCAAGCAGCAAAAGCCCTCGCTGAAGCTTGTAAAATAGCGTCCGCAGTCATTCAACCGTAGTTTGAACAAAAAGCCGGATTAGCTCAGTTGGTAGAGCAGCTGATTTGTAATCAGAAGGTCGTTGGTTCGATTCCGACATCCGGCACCATTTCATGCGCTGATGGGTTTGACACGCCATCGCAAAATCAGCATAATCCCGGGTTCGTTTGGAGGGGTGGCCGAGTGGTTAAAGGCGACAGACTGTAAATCTGTTCTCACTGAGTACGCTGGTTCGAATCCAGCCCCCTCCACCAAAAGTAAGTGTTGTGCAGTACTTGGAGCCGTGAAGGCTTGCTGGCCGGGTTGGCCCATGCGGGTGTAGCTCAATGGTAGAGCAGAAGCCTTCCAAGCTTATGACGAGGGTTCGATTCCCTTCACCCGCTCCAGGATTTGATTTTGCGCTGGGCAATGGTGCACCAGTATTGCGATTAGAGCGCCCATGTGGCTCAGTGGTAGAGCACTCCCTTGGTAAGGGAGAGGTCGCGGGTCCGATTCCCGCCATGGGCACCATTACATGTGACGGTGTGCGGATTTGTAAGCGCACTATTTTTAACTTGATGTGGTTTGTAACAAAGCCAATTTAAAAACTAAGTTAAAGGATACGGTTATGGCAAAAGGCAAATTTGAGCGGACGAAGCCGCACGTAAACGTAGGGACGATTGGGCACGTGGACCATGGCAAGACGACGCTGACGGCGGCGATCACCACCATTCTGTCCAAGAAGTATGGTGGCGAAGCCAAGGGCTAC
>DASTRT010000347.1:0-11598 GCA_035761085.1 Methylophilaceae bacterium | reverse complement strand
GTCGCAGAGCTTGGCCAACCTGTCGGACTTCATCGGCAAGCCGATTTTTCTGCAGGTGGAAACGCAGTACTCGCAGGAGCTGTTCGAGATTATCCTGCTCTAGGCGGGTTCCGCCGTCCTGGCGGAGATTGCGCTGGGCTGTACCGATTTGACGAGATTCAGCAGCATGCGGTCCAGCGCCTTGCTCTGGCCATGCAGGACTGCCACTTCCTTCTCCATCTGCCCGAGATTCTTTTCCAGTGCATGCAGGTCCTTGTGCACCTGCATCAGCGATTCGGTACGCTTCTGCAGCGCATCCTTGTGCTCGGCGATCTGCTTCTTCAGCGGTGAAAGCACATCCTGCAGCCAGCGCTGCGTATTTCTGGCGGTTTGGTCAAAAATGGCCTGGGCTTGATTACCTACACTATGGAAGAACCTGCGTACCAGGAAGTGCTTCTCGGTCATCATGTTGAGCGGGTCGCTGCAGAAGTCGGTGGCTACCTTCTCCAGCGCATGCATGCTGTTGCGGAAGGATTCCATATCAAGCACGGGCGGGCGCCCAAGATCGAAGCCGTGTTTCTGTTCGAACAGCAGGTAGAGCTCATCGGCCAGCCCCTTGATCTCGATGCCCTGCTGGTTGATCTGGTCGGCCAGGCGTGAAGTCTCGCGAACCAGCGCTTTCATGCCTTTGGTCAACCCGACCGTCGTCCAGCTGTCGCCGATTTCGCGCCGGCTTTGCTGCAGCAGGCTTTGCATGCTGGAAGGATTGAGCTGCTTCAGCAGGTCGTCGCCCATCGAGGAAATTTTCTGGCTGCCGGTGGTAAAGGTTTTGACGGAGCCTTCATACACCTTGTGATCCGCCGTGATCTGCGCCAGGAGCGCCTGCACCGCGTCGCGATTCTGCCCACGTATGCCTTGCAGCTCCGCCAGCTGCGTCCGCGCGCTGTCCAGCCGGGACTGGGCAAACTTGCGCGAAGCCTTGAGCATGGTGCTGGCTTCATTGATGATGGTGTTGCCGAGGATTTCATGCTTGGCGGCGATGACGCTATCAGCAATCAGCTGTTCCACCTTCTGGATACCGCTCCTTTCCAGCAGAGGCTGATCCTTGCGGATGCGTGCGACCAGCGCTTTCTGTGCCGAGATGGCCAGCACCATGGCTGCCGGCAGGCCGAGCTGACGAGCGGTGGCTGTCACCTGTGACTGCACTACGGCTTCGATTTCCTTCTGCGACTTCATTTCGTCCCACAGGATGTCGATCTTGTTCAGGACGGCCAGTTTGCGGCTGGCCCGGTCGCGGATGTAATGCGTCCAGATGTGCATGTCGGACTTGGTGACGCCAGTGTCGGTAGCCAGCAGGAAAACCACGGCATGTGCATTGGGGATGATGCTCAGGGTGAGCTCGGGTTCAGTGCCCAGCGTATTGAGGCCCGGAGTGTCGAGGATGACCAGGCCGCTCTTGAGCAGCGGATGCGGAAAGTTGATCAGCGCGTGGCGCCACACGGGCACATCGATCTTGCCGGTTTTCTGCAGCGACTGTGCCATGCTGATGTCGGCCGCGTTCCATAAACCCAGCTCCTTGGCTTCTTCCAGGGAAACTTCTTTTTGCTGTACCAGAGTCTGGAAGGCTTCCTTGAGTGCACTGGCGGAAGATATATCCAGGCGCATCTTGGTCCACTGGGCGGGCGTGGACTTGAAGTAGGAAAGGCTGTCGCTCTGCTTGCGGGTGTTGATGGGCAGCAGCTTGATGTAGGGCTCTTCGCTTTCGTCCCAGAAAATTTCAGTGGGGCACATGGTGGTGCGACCTACCTCGCACGGCAGCAGCCGCTGATTGAAATCCGAGAAGAACAGGGCGTTGATCGTTTCGGTCTTGCCCCGGGAGAATTCAGCGACGAAGGCAAGCACCAGATGATCGCGTTTGAGGGCTTCCGCCATGTCGTACAGGCGCAGCTCCTGTACGGCGTCAGAGCTGCGGGTGACTTCCAGCCAGTCGCGGTATTCGGCAATGGTCAGCGAAAGCTGGTCGCGCCAGCGCTGAAAATCGGTAATTCTTTGCTCGAGTCCACTGCTCATTATTCTTATTGTCCAGTGATAGCCGGTTACTCTTGAAGAAGTACTGCCGTATTCCCCCCTTGTTTGTTGACTCTAAATGAATTCTGCAAAAAACTCCAATACCTCGTGCATAAGCCGACGGGCGGTTGCAGAGGGTCTCCTGCGACAGGGTGGAGCGAATGTAAGGGAATTAGAACAGGCGGATGAATTGCTGTTCGAGCGGCGCTACCAGCACAATCAGCAAAAGCTGGGCGAGCACAATGACCACCAGTGGGCTGAAATCGATGCCGCCCGCTGTCGGCAGAACCCTCCGTATCGGCTGCAGGACAGGGCGGGTCAATGCATCCAGGGCGGTGGTGATGGGGGTGTAGGTCTGGATCCAGCTCAGCACGGCCTGGATCACGACGGCATACATGAAAATGTAGATGCTGAGCTTGAGCAGGTCGACTGCCGCCAGCCCCAGCAACGCCAGGAAGACCGGGCTGCCGGCCACGAACAGGGGGAAATCATTGAGCCATAGCGTGCCGATCTCAAGCAGAAACTGGATCAGGTAAGCCAGCAGCAGGGTAGAAAGATCGATGTTTCCCCAGGCCGGTACGATACGCCGCACCGGCCGCACGAGAAAATTGGTCATGACGACGATGGCCTGGCTGGCAGGATTGTGGAAGGGCGCGCGAGTGAGCTGCAGGTAGAAACGCAGCATCAGGACCAGCGTAAAGAGTCCCAGCAGTGTGTGCAGCAGGAATTGCAGTGCGTTGTTGATCATCAGGTCGCTTTCCTCAAATATTGCCCAGCTGGTCGCCCAGCTCGCGTGATTTCTCGGCGGCGGCTTTGGCGGCTTTCACTATAGCCGATTTTACGCCGGCCGCTTCCATGGTCAGCAGCGCCTGCTCCGTGGTGCCGCCCTTGGAGGTGACGCGAGCCCGCAGCTCGGCCGGTATTTCCGGGCTGTCAGCTGCCAGTGCGCTGGCCCCTATAAAGGTCTGCATGCAGAGTGCACGCGCCTGTTCATGGTTGAGTCCAAGCTCGGCCGCTGCCTGCAGCATGGCCTCCATGAAATAGAAGACATAGGCCGGCCCGCTGCCGGAAATGGCAGTGACCGCATCCATCTGGCTTTCCTCTTCCAGCCAGATTGTTTCGCCCACCGCCTTCAGTATGGTTTCAGCCTGGCCATGCTGAGCGGCAGTCACTGCCGGCATGGCATATAAAGCCGAAATGCCGGCACGGATCTGCGCAGGGGTGTTGGGCATGACGCGTACGATATATTGATAGCCGCCCAGCCAGCGTGAAAGATCGTGAGTGCGAAGGCCGGCGGCGATGGAAACGACGAGTTGCTTGTGCAGCAGGCTGCCGAGGAAGATACAGACATCGCGCATCTGCTGTGGCTTGACGGCCAGCAGGATGACATCTGCTTTGGCCGCACCCGGCAGGCTGTCGCCAGCCGTCACGCCGAATTCCTGGGCAAGCTGCGAACGCTTGTCGTTATCCGGATCGATGACATGGATGTCCGCCATGGCGAACCCGTTTTCCTTGAGGCCGCCGATCATGGCTCGCGCCATGTTGCCGCCGCCGATAAAAGCTATTTTCATTATGCTGCTTCCTTGGTTCTCACTGGCCGGATGCCGAACAAAGCCGAGCCTACACGTACGATAGTGGCGCCTTCTGCGATGGCAGCCGGATAATCTGCCGACATACCGATGGATAAGGTATCCAGGTGCTGCGCTTGCGGCAGCTGCCGTTGCAGGTCTTCAAAAACTTGTCGCACCAGGCTAAATTGCCTGCGTTGCTGCGCCTCATCTTTCGTAGGCGCAGGAATGGACATAAGGCCACGCAGTTGCAGATGGGGCAGCGCCAGGATAGCTTCGGCCAACGGTAGAATTTCCTCCGGCGCAACGCCGCTTTTGCTGCTTTCTCCACTGGCGTTGACCTGGATGCATACCTGCAGCGGCGGAAGGCCTTCGCGCGCGGCATTGAGTCGCTCTGCAATCTTCTGCCTGTCTACCCCATGCACCCAGGCAAAATGCTGGGAGATCGCCTGCGTCTTGTTACTCTGGATCGGCCCGATGAAATGCCATTCGATATCCAGGTCTTGTAGCTGGCCCTGCTTGTCGAGCGCTTCCTGCAGGTAGTTTTCACCGAATAGCCTCTGCCCTGCAGCATAGGCTTCCCGCATCTTGTCCGCTGTTTGCGCCTTGCTGACTGCAAGTAGCTGAACCGTGTCAGGATTCCTGCCGCACGTCACTGCGGCCGTCTGGATGCCGGTTTTCACGGCTTGCATGCGCTCGCCAATTGTGGTCATAATCTACTCGTTTTCATCGCAAAAATTATAACAGGAGCTCTCCGTGGATATCTCGGATTTACTGGCGTTCTCGGTCAAAAACAAGGCCTCCGATTTGCATCTGTCCGCGGGTATGCCTCCCATGATTCGTGTGCATGGCGACGTGCGCAAGATCAATGTGCCGGCCATGGATCACAGCCAGGTGCACGACATGGTGTACGACATCATGAACGACGGCCAGCGCAAGGTGTATGAGGAAACGCTGGAATGCGACTTCTCCTTCGAAATCCCCAACCTGGCGCGCTTCCGCGTCAATGCCTTCAACCAGAACCGTGGCGCTGGTGCCGTCTTCCGGACCATTCCCTCCAAGATTCTGTCATTGGAGCAGCTCAACGCCCCCGCCATCTTCAAGGATATCGCCGATACGCCGCGTGGCATCGTGCTGGTAACGGGGCCCACGGGTTCGGGCAAATCGACCACTCTGGCGGCGATGATCGACTACATCAACGACAACGAGCACGGCCACATCCTGACCGTTGAAGACCCGATCGAATTCGTTCACCAATCGAAGAAGTGCCTGATCAACCAGCGCGAGGTCGGCCCGCACACCCTGTCGTTCAATAACGCCCTGCGTTCCGCTCTGCGTGAGGACCCGGACGTGATTCTGGTGGGTGAAATGCGCGACCTGGAAACCATACGTCTGGCGCTTTCCGCGGCGGAAACGGGTCACTTGGTATTCGGCACGCTGCATACCAGCTCGGCCGCCAAGACCGTCGACCGGATCGTGGACGTCTTCCCGGCCGCGGAAAAGGAAATGGTGCGGTCGATGCTGTCCGAATCGTTACGTGCGGTCATCTCGCAGACACTGTGCAAGACCAAGGACGAGCAGGGCCGGGTGGCGGCCCATGAGATCATGATCGGTACGCCAGCCATCCGTAACCTGATCCGCGAAAACAAGATTGCGCAGATGTACTCCGCCATCCAGACCGGGCAGAACATCGGCATGCAGACGCTGGACCAGAACCTGCAGGAGCTCGTGCGCCGCAATGTCATTTCGTTGGGCGAAGCGCGTGGCAAGGCCGCCAACAAGGACGCCTTCGCGGGCTAATTGCAGAATTATTAAGGGTAAATAATGGATCAGGGGCAGGCAGAGAAATTCGTATTCGATTTGTTGCGGCTGATGCTGGCAAAGAAGGCGTCGGACATGTTCATTACGGCAGGATTTCCGCCCGCCATGAAAATCGACGGCAAGATGACGCCCGTGACCAACCAGGCACTGACGCCGCAGCAGGCCAAGGAGATCGCGCGTTCGATCATGAACGACAAGCAGGCATCCGAATTCGACGCCAGCAAGGAATGCAATTTCGCCATCGGCATACCAAATGTCGCACGCTTCCGGGTCAATGCTTTCGTCCAGCGCGGTTCGACGGGTCTGGTGTTCCGTACCATTACCACGCAGATCCCGAAATTCGATGACCTCAAATTGCCGCCCGTGCTCAAGGAAGTGGCCATGGAGAAGCGCGGCCTGGTGATTTTTGTCGGCGGTACCGGTTCCGGCAAATCCACTTCGCTGGCGGCGATGATCGGCTATCGTAACGAAAACAGCTACGGCCATATCATCACCATCGAAGACCCGGTTGAATTTGTTCACGAGCACAAGAACTGCATCATCACCCAGCGAGAAGTCGGGGTGGACACCGACAGCTGGTATGCCGCACTTAAAAATACCCTGCGCCAGGCACCGGACGTCATCCTCATCGGTGAAATCCGTGACCGCGAAACCATGGACTACGCCATCGCTTTCGCCGAAACCGGTCACCTGTGCATGGCGACGTTGCACGCGAACAGTACCAACCAGGCGCTGGACCGTATCATCAACTTCTTCCCGGAAGAGCGGCGCCACCAGTTGCTCATGGACTTGTCGCTCAACGTGAAGGCATTCATCTCGCAGCGCCTGATCCCCAAGAAAGAGGGCAAGGGCCGGGCGGCGGCGGTAGAAGTCATGTTGAATTCCCCGCTGATTTCCGATCTGATCTTCAAGGGCGAGGTGCACGAGATCAAGGAAATCATGGCCAAGTCGCGCGAAATCGGTATGCAGACCTTCGACCAGGCGCTGTTCGAACTTTTCGAAAGCGAACAGATCACCTACGAGGATGCCTTGCGCTATGCCGATTCGGTCAATGATCTGCGCCTGCAGATCAAGCTCAAGAGCAAAATCGCGAGCGAAAAGGATCTCAGCTCTAAACTCGATAACCTGGGTATTGTGTAGTAGCGCCTAGAGACTCGCCTGGGCCTGGGCTACGCTCGGGCCATGTCTCGCAAAAACGACTCAGGTCGCATCTATATCGGCATCTCCGGCTGGCGTTATCCGCCATGGCGCAAGGTGTTCTATCCGGAAGACCTGACGCAGGCGAAGGAACTGTATTTCGCGTCGCGTGCCTTGCCCAGCATCGAAATCAACGGCTCGTTCTACGGCCTGCAGCGGCCGTCCAGCTACCTGCGCTGGTATGACAGCACGCCGCCGGGTTTCGTATTCAGCGTCAAGGCGCACCGCTACATCACGCATATTCGCAAGCTGCGTGAGGTGGAAATGCCCATCGCCAATTTCCTTTCCAACGGTCTGTTTCACCTCAAGGAAAAACTGGGGCCCATTCTGTGGCAGTTCCCTCCCAGTTTCCGTTTTGATCCTGCGTTATTCGAAAACTTTCTGAGGCTGCTGCCGCATGATATGAAGTCGGCGCTGGCGCTCGCCGAGCGGCGCGAGCCGAAGATGCGGGAAAAAGAGTATCTGGTGATAGATACCAACCGGCCGATGCGCCATGCTGTCGAGATCCGCAACAAGAGCTTCATCGATCTGGCTTTTATCGACCTGCTGCGCAAATACGATGTGGCACTGGTCGTGGCAGATACTGCAGGGAAATGGCCGTATTACGAGGACGTAACTTCCGATTTCATGTATCTGCGCCTGCATGGGGAGGAGGAGCTGTATGCCAGCGGCTACACCGATGAAGCGCTGGATCGGTGGGCGGCCCGCATCAGCGCCTGGAATACGGGCTCACAACCGGCGGATGCCGTGCTGATTTCCGGGCAGCCGCCAGCATCGCTGTCGGCCAGGAATGTCTACTGCTACTTCGATAACGATATCAAGGTGAAAGCACCCTTTGATGCGCGCAAACTGTTGAGGCGATTGGGACTGGAAGATGGCTTGCAGGAGCTGGACGGGTCCAGAAGCTGATTGTTGCCGGATTACTTGGAGCAATCGCCGAGACGGCTGCCGGAAACTTCGCTACGGGTATTGATAGGCAGGCCCTGCAGATTCGCCGCAATCTGCATCGAGCCCCGCAGGCTGTTGGCGGTGTACTGAATATGGCCCGAGCCGCTCATCGGAATGGTGCCGCCACAGGACACGGTGAAGTTGAAGTTACCGCCCTGATAGACCCGATTCCCATACGTGCAACTGTCGACGCCATTCTCTGCCAGCAGTTTTTCCGGATTGCGGATGTCTTCTTCCGTGAGGCACTGCTGGCTGGTGTAAGGGCCATATACGCCTTCAGCGCCTTCTGCCGTAGTCGTCACGCTGAGGCTCCACAGGCCGGGCAAAGGCTCGGCTGCCTGCAGGCTGGCGACGGGCACGAGGGCGAGGACGAACAGTATTGCAAGTGGGCGAAGACGCATCATTTGGCGCTGTAAACGGTATGGCCTTTCAACAGGGTGTAGCGGACTTTTCCCGGCAGCTCGGTGCCTAGGAATGGGGTGTTCTTCCCCTGACTCAACAGATTAGCAGCGCTGACTTTCCAGCACTGTTCGGGATCGAACAGGCAGAGATCTGCACTGGCATGCAAATCCAGGCCGCCTGCTGCGATGCCGAGGATGCGGGCCGGTGCAGTGGTGACGCGGGCGACGGCGTCACTGAGGGGAACCTTGTTTTCTGCGGCCCACTTCAAGGTGAGCGGAAGCAGCAGCTCCAGGCCGGTCGCACCGGGTTCCGCTTCGGCAAAAGGCAGCAACTTGGCATCTTCATCTACCGGCGCATGATCTGAGCAGACCGCATCGACGGTGCCGTCAGCCAGACCCGCGCGAAGAGCTTCCTTGTCGCGCAGGCTGCGCAGCGGTGGCTTTAGGTGACAGTTGGTATCGAAGAAGCCGAGGTCATGCTCGGAGAGATGCAGATGGTTGATGCTGATATCGCAGCTGACATCGACACCTTGCTGCTTGGCTTCGCGCACCATGTCGACGCCCTCGGCTGTCGATAGCCGGCTCAGGTGTATGCGGGCGCCAGTATCCCGGGCGATACGCAGAATGCTGGCAATGGCCAGCGCCTCAGCCGCGGCCGGAATACCTTTGAGGCCGAGCCGCGCAGAAACCTCCCCATCGTGTGCCACCCCGTCGCGTGCCAGATAAGGCTCTTCCGGCCGCAGCCAGACCGTGAAGCCAAAGGTGGCGGCATATTGCAAGGCACGCCACAACACGCGGGTATCAACGATTGCGACGTCGGCCTGGGAAAAGCCCGCACAGCCCGCTTCCCGCAGTTCGGCCATCTCGGTGAGCTGCTCGCCCTTGAGCTGGCGTGTGAGTGCGCCCAGCGGATAGACATTGGCCAGCTCGAGTTGGCCTGCGCGGTATTTGAGCATTTCCACCAGGCCGGATTCATCGAGCACCGGGTCGGTGTCAGGGGGGCAGGCCAAGCTGGTAATGCCGCCGGCGACAGCAGCCTTCAATTCGCTCTTGAGCGTGGCGCGGTATTCCGAACCAGGCTCACGCAGACGAGCGGCAAGGTCGACCAGGCCGGGGCATACGATCAGCCCTGTGGCATCGATGGTCTGGTTAGCCTCAAAGCTGTCGGGTTTGCTACCCACGCCGGCGATCTTGCCGGCGGCGATGAATAGATCGGTGCGTGCATCCACGCCATTCTTCGGGTCGATAACCCGGCCATTCCGGATATGAATCTTCATCAGCCGTTCCCCGCCAGTATGCTCATGACCGCCATGCGTACCGCAATGCCGTAGGTCACCTGCGGCAGGATGACCGACTGGCTGCCGTCGGCGACGGACGAATCGATTTCCACACCGCGATTCATCGGGCCGGGATGCATGACAATGGCATCCGGCTTCGCCAGCGCCAGTTTTTCCTGGGTCAGTCCGAAGCACTTGAAGTACTCCTGGGCGCTGGGCAGCAACGAGCCGGACATGCGCTCATTCTGCAGCCGCAGCATCATGACCACGTCCACGCCCTTGAGGCCCTCTCGCATGTCGTGGTAGACCTGCACGCCGAGTTTTTCTACATGTTCCGGCAGCAGCGTCTTGGGAGCGATGACGCGGACTTCCGGAACGCCCAGCGTGGTGAGCGCGTGGATTTCGGAGCGCGCCACACGCGAATGCAGCACATCGCCGACCAAAGCTACCTTGAGATTGTGCATATCGGGCTTGTGGCGACGGATGGTGTAAACGTCGAGCAGGCCCTGGGTAGGATGGGCGTGGCGCCCGTCACCCGCATTGATGACATGGACATGCGGTTGCACATGGCGCGCAATCAGGTGAGCGGCCCCCGATTCGGCGTGCCGTACGACGAAGATGTCGGTGTGCATGGCGGTGAGGTTTTCCACGGTATCCAGGATGGTTTCGCCCTTGGATTGCGACGATGTGCCGACATTGAGGTTGATGACATCGGCTGATAGCCGCTTGGCCGCGATTTCGAAGGTGGTGCGGGTGCGCGTACTGTTCTCGAAGAAGATGTTGCACACCGTCTTGCCGCGCAGCAACGGTACCTTCTTCACCTCGCGCTCGGCGACGCCGGCGAAGGAGTCGGCGGTATCCAGGATCTGGTTCAGAATCTGTTTCGGCAGGCCCTCGATCGAGAGCAGGTGCTTGAGCTTGCCGTCTTCATCCAGTTGCGGGTTAAACATCTGCACGCTCCAGTTTCAGAGTGAAGCGCCCGTTGTCGTCGCGCTGCAGCTGCAGGTTCTGTTCCGGCGGCAGCGGAATCTCTGCAGCGCTGATTTGTGGTGAGATGGGCAGCTCGCGACCACCGCGGTTGACCAGAACGGCCAGCGAGATGCTGGCTGGCCGGCCGTAGTCGAACAGCTCGTTCATGGCGGCACGGATGGTGCGGCCGGTATAGAAGACATCGTCGATCAACAGAATATTCCTGTCATTTACGTCAAAGGCGATTTGCGAAGGTTTGGTTTCCGCGTGCAGTCCGCGGCTGGCGAAATCGTCGCGGTAGAAAGAAACATCGAGGGTGCCATGCACCACGTCCGCATCAAGCAAGGACAACAGGCGCTCCATGAGCCAGACGCCGCCACTGTGGATGCCCACAATGGCCGTGTCGGGCGTAACCAGTGGCTTGATCTGGTCGACGAGCGAGGAGAATAGTTGTTCCGCGTCAGGCAGAGTCATGATTGTTGTTCAGGTTATCAAAATAGGATTGCAGGATATGCTGGGCCGCTACCTGGTCGAGCATGGGCTTCTGCTTGCGACCCGTGATGCCGGTCTCCCTGAGGCTTTGGCTGGCCTCCGCCGAAGATAGTCGCTCATCCACCAGTGCCACCGGCAGGGTGAAGCGGCCGTTGAGGCGGTTGGCGAATTTACGGCACAAGCGGGTGACCTCATGCTCTTCGCCTTCCAGCGATAGCGGCAAGCCGACTACCAGCTGTACTGGGTTCCACTGCGCGATCAGGTCGCCGATGAGGCGAAAGCGTTCGTCATTGGCTTCCGTGCTAATGGTGGTCAGCGGATGCGCGATGCCCAGCAGGTGTTCGCCGATTGCGACACCAATGCGCTTTTCACCGAAGTCGAAAGCCAGCACGGTCCCTTGTCTGGGGTTGGGGGAGTGGCTCATGAATCGGGAAAACGGTGAATGATGGAAATCGGCAGCGAAGGTGGGGAGGGCAGGTGAGGCATCATGCATGCCCGGCCTCCTTGGAAAGCTGCATGAGATCGACGCCAAGCAGATGCACTGCGGCATCGAATCTGTCCGCACTTGGCATATCGAATATCACGGAATCTTGCTTCTGCGCCGTCGGCGCCTGCACGGTCAGCCACGCATTCTGTGCAATCTCGTCTTCCAGTTGGCCGGCACCCCAACCGGCATAACCGAGCGAAATCAGTATCTTTTGCGGGCCTGCGCCATTGGCAAGCGCCTCCAGGATGTCCTTGGAAGTGGTCAGCGCGGTTGTTTCGTTAATGGCAAGGGTAGATTTCCACGGGCCTGCCGGCTGATGCAGTACAAAGCCGCGATCGGAGTGCACCGGTCCACCGACATAGACCGGGGTGCCGGCAATCGGGTGGTCCTTG
>DASTRT010000346.1:0-2692 GCA_035761085.1 Methylophilaceae bacterium | reverse complement strand
GACACTGGAGATGTCGGAGTAAAAATTACCGAGGTAGAAAATAGACTAAAAAGCTTGAAGAAGCTCCGTGAAGAGTTGGACCCTAATAAAAATGCAAAGAATGCACTAAACGAAGCCATCTTCGGTGATGCAAGGGATATAGATAGGCAGATTAAGCTGGCTGAGAAAGAGCTAAACACACTAAAAAGGTTAGATGCAATTAGAAAAAAACGTGCGCTAGATGATGCTAACCCAAATGGTGAAAAAAAGAGCGTGCCCTATGTGGAAGACCCTGAATCAGCCAAAGCTGCGCAGAAGGTGTATGACGACAAAACCAAAATGGCTCGTGACCACAATGAAGAGCTTGCCAAGTTAATTACCAAATTCAGAGACGCAACCATTGGCCCAGAGACCCAATCCCAATCCTTGCAAAAACAACTTGATGCCTATGGTGGATATAAAACTGTAGTAGAGGGAGTCAATGGCGAACTTCGCCAGCATAAGGAACTGATTTCGAGCCTAGATCCAGTGACGCATAAATGGCTACAAGACCAGATCGACCTCGTTGCAGGCATGGAGCAAGCGGCAAAGGCTACTGAGGACCTGAACCATTTCACAGAATTATTGGCTGGTTCAGATGCCAGGCTGCAAGGTGCAATGGATGAAGCTATATCGACCGACAACCAGCGCAGCGAAGAATGGAAAAAACAGGCGCAGGCGGTTAAAGAAATGCTTGATCCCATGCAGAAGATATATGACGAGCAATCCAAACTAGCCACCTTGAATATGGTTGGCCTGATCTCGGATGAAGAGTTCGATGCTGCCAACAAGAAATTGCTGGAGTCATTGCACAAGACCGGCGACGGCTATGACGCTCTCAAGAGCTCAATCGAAGGGTTCGGCAAGGATTCCGCCCAGGCGATCACCGATTTCGCCTTTGGCGCTGAAACATCATTCAGCGACATGATTAACAACATGCTGAAAGAGATGGCTAGACTGGCCGTGTATAAGGGGGTCACTCAGCCGATATTCGATAGTGTCAGCTCATTCTTCAGCCCCGGTAGTGGTGTTGGAGATTTCTTCGGCAGTCTCTTTGGCGGTGCGCGCGCCTCTGGCGGCCCGGTTGACCCCAGCAAGATGTTCCTCGTGGGCGAAAAAGGCCCCGAGCTGTTCGTGCCTGGCACCGGCGGCACCATCATCCCGAATGACTTTTCAGGCGGGGGCGATACCAACATCACCGTGCATGTGGATGCGCGCGGCAACAGCAACGCAGCCAGCGGCCCGAATGCCGAGCAGATCGGCAATATCGTAGCGCAGCAGGTGCGCAGGGAACTGGTGAACCAGCGCCGGCCTGGTGGATTGGTGGCGGCATGAGCGATTTCACCTACCAGCCCGCATTCGGCATGAGCGTACGCCGGCAGCCGCGCGTCAATTCCTCGCGCCTGGGTGATGGCTATGAGCAGCGCACGGGCGACGGCATCAACAACGACCTGCGCGTGTGGGATATGACCTTCAACCGCACGCTGGCCGACATCGACGCGATCGACACCTTCCTGCAAGGCAAGGGTGGCGCCACCAGTTTCACATGGACGCCAACAGGTGAAACAGAAGTGCGCGTCATCTGCCGGCAGTGGAGCCGCACCAAGGTCGCGCCCAACGTGGGAACGCTGTCTGCCAGCTTTGAAGAGGTGCCGGCATGAGCATTGCCTCCGATATCCAGAAGCTGGACCCGGGCAGCATCATCGAGCTGTTCGAGCTGGATACCACCGGCATCGGCGGCAGCGGCATCGACCGCTTTCATTCCGGCGTCAATGGATTGAGCGCCAATGTTGTATGGCAGGGAAACACCTATACCAAGTACCCCATCAGCGCCAGCGGCTTCGAGAAAACCGGCAGCGGCCCGGCGCCGCGCCCATCGCTGCAGGTGGCCAACCTGGACGGCCTCATCGGTGCCTTCGCGGCGGAATTCGATGACCTGCTGAATGCCAAGATCACGCGCAAGCGCACCTTCGCCAAGTACCTGGATGCGGTCAACTTTGCTTCCGGCGTGAACCCGACCGCTGACCCCAATGCCGGCTTTGACGATGAGGTGTACTACGTCGCGCGCAAGGCCAATGAGAACAAGATTTTTGTGGAGTTCGAACTTGCGGCTGCCAATGACCTCAACGGCGTTTATATCCCGCTGCGGCAGGTGATCGCCAACGTCTGCCCATGGCGTTATCGCAGCGCAGAGTGCAGCTATAGTGGCGGCGCCGTGGCGGATATCAATGACGTGCCGACCACCGACAGCGCACAGGACCAATGCGGCAAGCGGCTGACCTCCTGCAAGCTGCGCTTCGGTGAATACAACCCGCTGCCCTATGGCGGCTATCCAGCAGCGGCTAGGATTTGAAATGACCGAATTGTCAAATAAAACAGCTTATCGCCGACATCCAGAAGACCTTACTGGAAAACAATTTGGTCGATTGCAGGTAATGGGTTTTGACCACAAGAACAAACACGGACAGCATCTGTGGCTATGTAGGTGTGAATGTGGCACCGAAAAAGCCATTCTTGGCTATAACCTAAAAAATTCTCATACCGTTTCTTGTGGTTGTTTCAACAAAGAAGTTAACGCACAGCGCTGTTCCAAGCATGGGCAAACTAAGCATCCTAATTACAAGACATGGAAGGGGATGTTAGACCGTTGCACAAATCAGGCACGCAAAGACTG
>DASTRT010000345.1:0-5313 GCA_035761085.1 Methylophilaceae bacterium | reverse complement strand
ATCCGTGCTTCGCGGAAAAGATGCATGCCAATCGTGGTGGCCTGCTGCAATTGCTTTCCGGCCGGAATCGCTGGTTTGTTGCTTGCGAGCGAGCTGTATTTGCTGCGGATTCCCGCACGGAAATTCTTTCCCTCTCCGAGCGGGAGAAGCATTTTTTCCAAAGATGGTATGCCACGCCCGAGCAGCGCTTTCATCCTATCCAGCCGTTTCTCGCGGGCGAGCGTCTGGCCCTTCAGGACAAGACGAAGGTACGACAAAGCGTCCGGCAAGAGCTGGGTTTCGGACCGGACGATTACCTGATATTGATGGTGGGGTCTGGCTTCCGCATGAAAGGCCTGGACCGTGCGATCGAAGGGGTCGCTGCCCTGCCGCCAGGCATCAAATGCAAAACTCGCCTGGTCGCTGTCGGGCAGGATAACCCCAAATCCTTCCAACGCATGGTGTCAGTCCTGCGTCTTGGCGCGCATGTGCAGCTTCATCCGGGACGCGACGATATTCCCCAGTTGATGCAGGCCGCCGACTTGCTGGTGCATCCGGCACGACGCGAGCTGGCCGGGCATGTGCTGCTGGAAGCCATGGCGAGCGGCTTGCCGGTGCTGGCTAGCGGCGCCTGCGGATTCGGTTTTCACATCAGCAAGGCCGAGGCGGGTGTCATCCTGCCTGAACCCTACCGGCAAGCCGATTTCAACCGCGAGATGGCGAACATGCTGGTTTCGCCGCAAAGGGAGGCGTGGAGCAGGAACGGCGTGATCTACGCCAGATCGTTAGTGGCAGCCAATGACGGCGCTGCTGATGTCCGACTGCTCATTACGTTGGCTGAACGCAAGCAGCAGCTTGCCCAGGCGTCAAACGAAAACCCCCATGTCGCGGTGTAACACCCTGATACTCCCTGCTGAGTTGCAACGGGCCTTGGGCGGCGGCCAGGCCTTTGACCGCATAATGAGCCTGCAAGGAGAAGTGTTCCGTGATGTGCCGGGGCGCCGCACCCTGCGCTTTGAGGCTGATGGCCGCAGTTATTTCGCCAAGCTGCATTACGGCGTGGGCTGGCGCGAGATTTTCAAGAACCTGCTTAGCCTGCGGCTGCCCATTATCAGTGCCGGAACCGAATGGCGTGCCATTCAAAAGCTTAACGAAATCGGCATTCCCACCACGCCTGCAGTTGCTTACGGCTGCCGCGGCACCAGTCCGGCCAGCCTGCAGTCCTTCGTGATAACAGAAGACCTGGGCGATATCGTTTCGCTGGAAACCCTGTGTGCGGAGTGGTCACGAAATCCGCCTGATGCCGGCTTTAAACGGCACCTGATCATGGCCGTGGCGGAAACGGCCCGAAAATTCCACGAGCATGGGCTCAATCACCGGGATTTCTATATCTGTCACTTCTGCCTGGACAGGCAACGCCTGGCCGGGGACAGCATCCATCTCTATCTGATCGATTTGCATCGGGTAGGCATTCGTCCGGCCATTTCCTCGACCAACCGCATGAAGGATCTGGCGGCACTGTATTTTTCAGCCCTCGACATCGGCTTGAGCCGAAAAGATTGCCTGCGATTCATGCGCGTTTATACTGGCGGCAGGCTTCGTGAGGCTGTGGAGCAAGACACCGGATTCTGGCGCCGCATACGTAAACGGGCGGTAAAGCTCTACATCAAATTTCACCATGTCGGGCCTAAGGATATTCCGCTTTGAAATGATATGATTTCGCCTATGCTACAAACTGAACCACAAGTGAGCGTAGTGCTGGAATGGGAGAACGCCCTGCTCTCCGAACTGGGCCGCACGCGCGTCATGCTGCAGCGCCTGAAGGAGCAGGTGAAGGCGCAGCCGCTGTCCTTCGAAATCATCGTGCTCTACAATCCGGAGCAGATCGATCGAGCACTGATCAGTTCAGAGCTGGAAGCCGTCTTTGCCAACGAAGCGCGTATCAATTACCGCATCGAGGCAGCCAGTGGCCTGCACTACTACGAACTCAAGAATTACGGCGTCAGCATTGCCGCCGCCGACCTCGTGGTGTTTGTCGACAGCGATGTCATCCCGGAAGAGGATTGGCTCGCCAACATCCTCACGCCTCTGCTGGAAGATGACAAGGTGATGATCGTGGCCGGCACCTCCTATATCGATCCGGTGGATTTCATCGGCAAATCCTTCGCCCTGTCATGGCTGTTCCCCTTGCGCTCCCCGCACCATTACGTGGATCCCAAGGCCAAATCATTGCATGCCAATAATCTGGCGTTCCGCAAGGCATTTTTCCTGCAGCGGCCGTTCCCTGCAATGAAGGAAGGGGTAACGCGCGGTGCCTGCAGCGATTTCGCCACCAGGATCATAGCCGACGGCTATCAGATTCACCGCCAGCATGCTGCACGCGTTTCGCATCCTCCGCCAAACGGCTTCGTGCATACCTTCATCCGTGCGCTGGCAGAAGGACGCGATGCTGCGTTCCGTCTGCGGCCCTCGCTAGGCAGGTTCGCACGCGCGCTCAAGGTCGCTCGCAAGTTTGTGCGCAAGATTTTCAACCGGGCGATTATCCGCATCATTCGCGACCACAAGCGGGTCAACATGCCCTTGTGGCAGGTCCCGGCGGCCGTGGTGCTCATGACTGCTTACTACTTGCTGGCGCTGGTTGGCGGTATCGTCGCCGCGCTCAAGCCCTCCTTGGTAACCTCCCGGTTCCAGATCTGATGCTGAACCATTTTCCAGGATAGGTCGGAAGTATGCCGAAAGTTATCATCGGCATCTGTACTTACCAGCGGCCTATCATGCTGGGCAAATGCCTGGATTCCATTTTCGCGCAGAAAATCCCGGCCGGTTGGCAATTCGAAATCCTCATCGTTGATAACGATGCTGGCTCGACCCTGATGGAAACGCTGCTGCCCAACATTGCGAGGTCGCCGATGAAGATCCATTATGCGATTGAACGCCAGCGGGGCATTCCCTATGCACGCAACACCGCCTGCCGCGAGAGCCTGAAGTATGGCGCCGATTGGCTTCTGTTCCTGGATGACGACGAAGAGGCCGAACCGGGCTGGCTGGAAGCGTATGCCAACGCCCAGCAGGCTGTCGCGGCCGAAGCCTATACCGGGTCGGTGCGCTTTTTGATGCCTACCGGCTCCAAAGAACCAATCCATCTGACGCTCGGAGACAAGGAAGACCTGACTTCACTGAAACGCGCTGCCACCAACAACGTGATGTTTTCCGCCAAACTGCTTCTCCCGCCCTGGTCCATGAAATTCGATACCGGCATGGCGTTTACCGGCGGCAGTGATCTGGATTTCTTTACGCGTGTCACTGATCGCGGCGGCAAGATCCTGTTCGTCAAGGATGCCGTGGTGTCCGAAGTGGTGCTGGAAAGCCGTCTGCAGTTGGGCTGGAGGCTCAGGCGGCAGTATCGTGTCAGCGCCAATAAGGTATATATGAAGTTCAAGCGCTACGGCATTCTTAAAACCTGGATCAGTGCTTTACGTGAGCTCATCATGCGTTTCATAGAGGGCGCACTGTTGTTGATGGCATTGCCGTTTTTACGGCTGCTGAGTAAGGAAAAATTTGACGAGGCCTTGCTCAGGGCACTGATCAGCTTTGCCAAGATATCAGGCATTGTTATCGGTTTGATCGGGTATCATCCCCAGCCTTACAAAACCATAGATGGGTATTGATGACGGAATACTTCTATCCTGGCTGGCAGGGAGTGCTGAAGGATAATGATTTGGATGGCTTCGACGAGCTGTGGAGCCTGCAGGCCGCACTCATCGAAGATCCGAACGCTGATCGTGGCGGCTCCAGTGGCGTTTGTCGCATTAGGCTTGGATTGCCGGGCGGCAAGGAAGTAGGTGCTTACCTCAAGCGCCAGCGTAGCCATACAAGAAAGACTTTGCGGCACCCTCTGCGTGGGGAATCTACCTTCGCCCGCGAATTCCACATGCTGAATTTGCTGCACCAGGCGGGAATCAAGGCGCCGTTGCCGATCTACTTCGGCGAGCGGGTAATCGGCGGCCAATTATGCGCCATCCTGCTAACCGAGGAGCTGACCGGATTTCGCCCGCTGGAAGAGGTGATGCCGGCGATTCCAGATCGCAACAGGTTCTCTTTCGACCGGCGCCGGACATTGCTGGCTGCCATTGCAGAGACCGTCCACGAGTTGCATGACGCGGGCATACACCATCGTTCGCTGTACCCCAAGCATGTGTTCGTACGTGAAACTTCTACCGGATTCGATGTTGCCGTCATCGACCTGGAAAAATCCCGCAAGAGCCTTTTCCCCTGCCTGAGGACCGTGCATGACCTTTCCACGCTGGATTACCGCATGCCGTTGTGGAGTCGGTCGGAACGCCTTTTTTTCTATAAGCGCTACCTTGGGCTATCATCGCTGGGTTTGATTGAAAGGCTGCAGCTGCGCTGGATTATCAAGCGATCCGCCGCCCGCCGCTCCCGCTTGAAAGGTGATTGATATGAATACCGGCATTGCCGCCCAGGAGCGTATCCTCGTCCTGACCTCGAACAGCACGGGAAATAATGTGTTCTGTACGCCTGCAATTCGGCTGCTGCGCAAGCATCGACCGCATGCCCTGATCGGGGTAGTTGCGCTCAATGACCTGAGTGCGGAAATTTTCGAGGACAACCCGGATATCAACCATCTGTATGTCACTTCGACCAAACAGAAATTCGAGCAGGTCGCGGACCAGTACACATACCTGATCTGCCTCAACAATAACGCGGTCAAGAAGCTGAAGGGCATTGCGCGGCCGCACCAATTGGCCCCGGATTTTGTTAATGGCAGTGCGCGCGCCGACCAGTTGCTGGACTATGTGGCGGAATTGCTGGGCGTACAGGTGCGGGAGGAAGACCGTCATTACGTGATGGGCCCGCCCAAACCCGGCAACATCCTCGAGGGTTACGGGGTTGCGCCGGGCGAAGTGCTGATTCACATTCATCTAGGACTGGGCCGTACCGCCTTGCACGGGTGGAAATTCTTCTACCGTAAGCGGGCAGGGGAAGATGTGCGGTTGTGGCCGCTCGCTCACTACATCGAGCTCGGCCGGCTGCTGCAGAAAAATATTCCTGGCTGCAGGCTGGTTGTCACCGGTACCAGTAACGAGGCTTACCTCGCGAAACAGTTTAGTGAAGCGGTGCCTTCCACCATCAACCTGGTGGGTAAGACTTCGGCCATGGATATTTACGGCATGATGCGCCGGATCAATCTGTTCATTGCCCATGATTGTGGCGTGCTGCATATTGCCTCAGCCTCAGATGTGCCCATCGTCGGCATTTACGCCCCGACCGAGCCGGTGCTGGCAGGCCCCTACCCTCCACGGCCTCAGCATC
>DASTRT010000344.1:0-2838 GCA_035761085.1 Methylophilaceae bacterium | reverse complement strand
TGGCATCGATGGAGATATTGCGGTCGCCGAGGATCTTGGTGACATCAGCCAGCACGCCAGGCTTGTCCAGCATGCGCATGCGCAGGTAGTAGGCGCTCTTCACTTCGGTGATCGACAGAATCGGCAGGTCGGCCAGCTGATCCGGCTGGAAAGCCAGGTGCGGCACGCGCTGATGCGGATCGGCCGTGTGCATGCGGGTGACATCCACCAAGTCGGCCACCACGGCGCTGGCCGTAGGCTCGGCGCCTGCACCGGCGCCGTAATAAAGCGTCGGGCCGACAGCGTCGCCCTTGACCACCACGGCGTTCATCGCGCCATTCACATTGGCGACCAGGCGTTTTTCGGGAATCAGCGTCGGATGCACGCGCAGCTCGATGCCCTTGTCGGTGCGCTTGGTGATGCCCAGCAATTTGACGCGATAGCCCAGCTCTTCGGCGTACTCGATATCCTCACGGGTCAGCCTGGTGATGCCTTCGGTGTACACCTTGTCGAACTGCATCGGGATGCCGAAAGCGATACCCGCCAGAATCATGAGCTTGTGCGCGGCATCGATGCCTTCGACGTCGAAGGTCGGGTCGGCTTCCGCATAGCCCAGGCGCTGCGCTTCCTTGAGCACTTCGTCGAAGCCCAGGCCCTTCTCGCGCATTTCCGACAGGATGAAATTGGTGGTGCCGTTGATGATGCCGGCGATCCATTCGATGCGATTGGCGGAAAGGCCCTCGCGCACCGCCTTGATGATGGGGATGCCACCGGCGACTGCCGCTTCGAAGGCCACCATCACGCCCTTCTTCTGGGCTGCGGCGAAAATCTCGTTGCCGTGCAGCGCGATCAGCGCCTTGTTGGCGGTGACCACGTGCTTGCCGTTCTCGATGGCCTTGAGCACGAGGTCCTTGGCAATGGAAGTGCCGCCGATGAGTTCGACGACGATGTCGATTTGCGGATCAGCGACCACGGCAAAGGCGTCGTCGACAACCTCGACTGCGCCCTTGGTGATGTCTTTTGCGCGAGCGACGTCGCGGTCCGCGACTTTCACGATGCGGATCGGGCGCCCAGCCCGGCGCGTGATTTCTTCCTGGTTCCTGGTCAGCACGGTAAAAGTGCCGCCGCCGACGGTGCCTATGCCTAGCAGGCCCACGTTGATTGGTTTCATTGCTTCCATATTATTTTTTCGCGCCGTGGCGCTTGCGATAGTTTTCGAGGAAATCCGCGATGCGGCCGATAGCTTCCGTCAGGTCATCCGTATTGGGCAGGAAAACCACACGGAAATGGTCCGGCTTGTGCCAGTTGAAGCCGCTGCCCTGCACCAGCAGCACCTTCTCTTCGAGCAGCAGGTCTAGGATGAATTGCTGGTCGTCAACAATCGGGTAGACCTTGGGGTCGAGCTTGGGGAACAGGTACAACGCAGCCGCCGGCTTGGTGCAGGTCACACCGGGAATTTCCGTCAGCAGCTTGTAGGCCAGGTCCCGCTGCCGGCACAGACGTCCAGTCGGTGCCACCAGATCCTCGATGCTCTGGTAGCCGCCCAGCGCGGTCTGGATGGCGAGCTGGCCTGGCGCGTTGGCGCACAGGCGCATGCAAGCCAGCATGTTGAGGCCTTCGATGTAGTCGCGTGCATGGCGCTTCTCGCCGGAAACGACGATCCAGCCGGCGCGGTAGCCGCAGATGCGGTAATTCTTCGACAGCCCGTTGAAGGTGACGAACAGCACGTCGTCCGCCAGCGAGGCGATGGAGGTATGCACATTGCCGTCGTACACAACCTTGTCATAGATCTCGTCGGCGAAAATGATCAGGTCGTGCCGACGCGCGATGTCGATGATCTTTTCCAGGAATTCCGGCGGATACAGCGCGCCGGTCGGATTATTCGGATTGATGATGACCAGCCCGCGCGTATTGGGGGTGATCTTGGATTCCATGTCGGCCAGGTCCGGAAGCCAGTCGGAGCTTTCGTCGCAGACGTAATGGCGCGGCACACCGCCGGCCAGGGTCACGGCAGCGGTCCACAGCGGATAATCCGGCATCGGCAGCAGGATTTCGTCGCCATTATTCAGCAGCGCCTGCATCGCCATCACGATGAGCTCGGATACGCCGTTGCCGATGATGATGTCGTCGATATCCACACCCGGAATCTTCTTCTGCTGGGTGTAGTGCATGATCGCCTTGCGCGCGCTGAAGATGCCGCGCGAATCGGTGTAGCCGGCGGCGTGCTCCAGGTTGCGGATGACATCCTGCAGGATTTCCTCGGGCGCCTCGAAGCCGAAAGTCGCCGGGTTGCCGATGTTCAGCTTTATGATGCGGTGGCCCTCTTCCTCCATCTGCCGCGCGCGCGCCAGTACCGGTCCACGGATGTCGTAGCACACGTTACTGAGTTTGGCAGATTTGAGTATGGGTTCCACGCTGAAGTCCCGCAAAAAAGTGTGCTATCTTACCCTGCCGGGGCCTCTACAGCAATTCAGCTTTAGGTTCCAGGCATCCGGAAAACCGCTTTAAATACACCCTCTTGCCATGAAACTGCACCTCACACGCGCCGAAGGAAACGAGCTCATCACCGGATACGGAGAAGGCTGGGTGGAAATCAACAGCGTCCGCTATGAAAAAAGCCTGGTGGTGATGCCCGACAAGGTCATTCCCGAATGGCCTGCAAAGTTCGAGGATTTAACTGCCCAGGATTTCGAGAAGCTCGCCGAATTGAAACCGGAAGTTGTACTGTTGGGGACAGGCGCCACACACCGCTTCATTCATCCAAAGCTGACGGCGGCGTTGACAGCGATAGGCGTCAGTGTGGAATGTATGGATACAGCGGCAGCTTGCAGGACGTATAACATCCTGATGAGTGAAGGC
>DASTRT010000343.1:0-5406 GCA_035761085.1 Methylophilaceae bacterium | reverse complement strand
GGGTTATGCAGCGCAGACATAGTCCTGTGCCTCCTGATAAATCTGCATCAACTGCCGAAAATTGGTTTGCGAGGTGTAATGGGATTCATACTCGCGGCGCGCCGCTTCGCCCATGTCCCGCATGATTGCCGGATGGCTGTCTGCCCAGCGCAGCTTTTCCGCCAGGTCGGCGGCATCGCCCGGGGTGAACAGCAGGCCGGTCCTGCCCTCCTGTACCAGCTCCGCCATGGCGCCGAGTCGGCTGGCAATCACCGGCAGGCCGCAGGCATAGGCTTCCACCAGCGTGCGCGGGAAATTCTCGTACCACACGCTGGGCATTACCAGATAGGAGGCGCCCGCCATGCGGGCGTAGATATCGTGCGGCGCCATCCAGCCCAGCGGGTTGAGGCCGGGCAGGTTCTGCAGCGTCTTGGCCTCGGGACCGTCGCCGATGACGCCGACCTTCGCTTCCGGGTATAGCCGTGCCGCCTGGGCCAGCGTATCTATGCCTTTCTCGGTGGCGAGCCGCCCGACGAACAGGCCGCCCTGACGTTCGCGTTGTTCGGGTGCCGGCAGGTCGATGAAGTTGGGTTTGATGACGATGCGTTCAGCCGGCAGGCCGGCTTCGATGAATTTGTCGCGGCAGAAGCGGTTGAGCGCGATGTAGCGCGTCACCTTGTTGCGGTAGGTGCCCATCATGCGATGCACACCCTGCATGCCGACTACCACGGCCGATTGCGCGCCGGAGTTGCGATAGCAGCGGTGCATGACGCCGCGCCAGGGCAGCTTGCCGATGCAGTCTTCGCAGACGGCGCCGTTGCGCAGGAACATGGCCTGCGCGCAGAACAGCCGGAAATTGTGCAGGGTTTGCACCACCGGCACGCCATGCCTGGCGGCGGCGAAATACAGCGAAGGCGAAATCAGCGGAAAGGTGTTGTGCGCGTGGATGACATCCGGACGGAAATGCTTGATCTGCTCGGAAACGGCTTCGACGGTGCGGCGCGACCAGATGGTATCCATCGCCACCTGCAGCCGTGACATGGTTTCGATGCTGCGGTTGTCCTGCTCGTAGAGCGCGACCTCGACGCCGTTTTCCTGCAGCAGCCGTTGCTCTTCCGCCATGACGGCATCTTCGCCGCCGGCGAGCTGGTATCGGTTATGGGCCAGGAGTACGCGCATGGTCAAAGGGTGGGGCCGGGGCGCGTGTCGGTAATATTCGGCACGCGCTTCATCCACTCGGGATCGAACTCGATGGGTTTGAGCTTGCTGCGGATGGACTGGTACCAGTTGAGATCCGGATGCTGGTTGCGTTCGGCGATGGATTTTTTCAGGCCTTCGTCCATGGGGCCGTCCCAGTGCAGCGAATTCTTGTCCTGCTGGGTGCGGCCGGTCCAGCGATCCAGCGGCTCGGTGAACATCTTGACCCAACCCAGGCCAGGGTTGGCTTGTGTAGGGCTGCCGATGTAGATGTTGCCGTCCGACTGGTTGTCGGCGATGTCGGTGGGCAATACCAGCGAGCCGCCATTCCACGCCAGCAGGTTGCCGAACACGGTGTTGCCGCGCGCGCTGAAGTCGAACTGATTGTCCTTGTCGCGGCGGTTTTCATCCACGATGGCGATGCCCTGCATCAGGTTGCCGGCCACCAGATTGAACGCCACCACCGAGTAGGAGCTGTGGGGCATGTAGATGCCGCGCTGCGAATTGCCGATGACGATGTTGTTGACGATGGTGGCGCGGTCGCTGGCCTCGTACTGGATGCCGAAGCCCTGGTTGTAGGAGAAATTGCCGTTCTGGATGATGTTGTTGCGGTTCTTCCAGTCGTACCAGATACCGTCGCCGTTATTGCCAAAGGCGCGGTGGCCGCTGACGATGGAATCCTGCAGGCCGCCATCGCCGGCGAATTTTGCGCCGCCGGCTTCCCACCACTTGTTGAAGCCGCGCGTATTGTTGCGGCTGGTCTCGTTATCCACCAGGCTGAAGCGCTTGCCGCGGCCTCGCAGACCGAGTTGGCCGCAATCGTTGGCACTGGAGTTGCGCATGGTGATGTCTTCGCCGATGAGGTCCATGCCCGTGCTATCGGCGCGCGAGACGTGGATATTCTCCAGCGTGATGAACTGGCCGCTCATGGTTACGGCGGCCACGCGACTCAGCGTGGAGGAGTTGGAATGCTCGAAGTTGAGGTTCTTGACCATGACATAGCGCAGGTCGCTGCCTGACATGAGCTGCGGCCGGGTGCTGACTTCCACGGTGCGTTCCTTGATACCGTTGCCCTTGAGCTGCAGGTAAAGCGTCTTGGTCTCGCGGTCGTAATAGAAGCTGTCGGGAGGCATGTTCTCCTGGTTTCCCTCGCGGCGGCCAGGCCAAATGCCTTTCTGCGTCTTGTGCAATGCCAGCAGCGGATGGCCGGGCTTGAGCGGAAAGCCACCGAAGATGGTGCCGCCGACCTGCAGCATGGGTTGGCCGTCAACGAAAACCTGCTGCGGTTCCACGGCAATCGGCGTGAAATAGCGGCCATTGCCCAGCTCGCGCCAATCCTTGACGATGTCCGAGCCCTTGATCACCACGTTGCCCTTGCCCTCGATCACCGTGACATTGGGCGCATCGCCCTGGGGCCAGGTGCGCGGGCCGAAGAGGATGGATTCACGGTAGGTGCCGGCGGCGATGGTCAGATGGTCGCCTGGCTGCAACTGCGACATGGCATAGGTAATGGTCTTGTAGGGGGCCTCGGCTGAGCCAGGCCCGGCATCAGCCGCGCCTTTTTGGCTGGGATCGACGAAGCGGTCGGCCGCCATGGCTGAAGTGTATGCAGGCAGCAGCAGGGCGAGCAGCGCGACAGACAGCAGGGATTTAGGCACTCGCATAGACTTCTCCCGGATTCTTTTCGTGCACCACGGCCCGATAGCCTGCACCTTGCGCGTTCCACACCTTGCCCACGGTTTTCTTCCAGGCGAATTCCTGCGAGCGTGCCAGCGCTCCCTGGCGCAGCTGTTCGGCGAGCTGCGGGTCCCTTGCCAGCTCGCCCAGCGCGTCGGCCAGGCGGCTCACGGTTTGATCCGCAGAGAGGCCGGTCGTCGCTACCAGGCGGCCACAGCGTGCATCCACCAGCTGGCCGGGGCCGCCGATATCCAGCGCGACTACCGGCAGGCCGCAGGCCATGGCCTCGAGAATGACGTTGCCGCTGGAATCGTGCAGGCTGGGAAACAGCAGCACGTCGAAGGTGTAGTAGGCGTGCAGCAGGTCGTGCTGCTTGATCCAGGGCACCCAGGTTACGCAATCGGTGAGCTTGAGGCTGGAAGCCAATGCCTGCCAGCGCTCCTTTTCCGGCCCCTGGCCGATCATGGTGAGACGCACCTGCACGCCGCGTGCGCGCAGCTCGGCCAGCGCGCGCAGCCCCAGGTCCATGCCTTTCCAGTAGAGGAAACGGCCGACGTAGAGCACATGCAGTGCCTGGTGCCTGCGTGGCAGGTCGCCTGGCTGGATGGTGTTCGGCGGAATCTGGTCCACGCCGATTTCAAGCATGCACTGTGCCTTGCCGTGGTACTGCTGAGGCAGCCAGGCCAGCGAATCCGGCGTCTTGAGCAGAATCAGCTGTGCGCGGCGGTACATCTGCCGCACGGATGGGTCCCAGCGCGCTACCCAGTTGGCGAAGTCGCGCAGCCTGTCCTTGATGCGGCCGCCCAGCGAACAGAATTTGCGTAGCTCCTGCGGTGCGCGTTCACCACCGCCCAGGGGGCCGAGGATGAACGGAATGCCCAGCTTGCCCATGAAGCTGGGATGGCGGGTCACCCCGAAGGTGATGTGGTGCACGGCGTGGAACTGTTGCTCCTTGTGCAGCCGGCGCGCCTCCTTGTAGGCGCCCCATTGCCAAAGCAGATAGTAGAGATGGACACCGCGGCCGCCGCGCTTCCAGAAGGAAGCCCAGGCGGGCAGGTCGTAATAGCGGAAGTGCAGGTTGCGCAATTTGCCGTGCAGGCCCAGCGCCTTGTCGATGGAAACCTGATTGTTGGCCCGGGTCAGTACCCAGACCTCATGGCCCAGCGCCGCCGTTTCCATGGCCCAGCGCCAGCCCACGCCCGGTTCCGAACCCTTGCCCGGCTCGCAGGCGTAGGCCGAAATCAGCAATTTCAGGGCTTGCATAGATTGAATCCCCTATTGGCATGGGAGAGGCCCAGTCTGCGAGCCGTGCGCTCTTCCATGAAAGCTATGGTATGTGCCAGCACCGACGCGACCACCTGGTCCAGCGGCTGGCTGGCATCGATGATGACTGCGCGTGCATATTCGCTTTTCAGCCCGCGGTATGCAGTTCGTTGGCGCACAGACTCAGCCATTGGCACTTCCTGTTTGCGCGCCTGCAGCACTTCTGCCGGCGCATCGAGAATAAAGACGAGGTCGGGCTGCGGCAGCAGGCGGCCCAGCCAGCGGGCCAGCGAAAGTGGCGCGCCATAGCGATAGCGCGCGGGGTCGGCCAGCAGATCCTGGTAGTAGCGGTCGAACACCAGCAGGGTGGAGCGCAGGTAGCGCGGGTAGGTCCAGGTCGCAGTGCCGGCGACATAGCTGCCCCAGAAGTGCAGCAGCTTGGCGATGGAGCCCAGCAGGCTCCTTACCGGCTTGCCATGCGGATCGACTACCGGCGCGCCGCCCTTGCCGGACAATTTGCCGGGTTTGAGGTGGCGATATTCGATGCGGCGGAAGGCCTGCGCCATTTCCTGCATGAATTGCTCGATGACGGAGCTCTTGCCACTGCCGTCCGGGCCCAGGAATACGATGTGCAGGCCGGTGGGTTGGCGCACGCGGGTCAGCTGGCGTCGTAATTCCTCGCGCAGGTGCTGGAGCCGGCCTTGCCAGGAAATCCGGTTGGCCCGGGTATGCATGGCTTCCCGAATCTGCGGCAGGGCTTCCTGCACCGACAGCCATACGGGGTCGTCGAAGTTGCGCGGGATGCATACGGCGGCCTGGATCAGGCTGGCTTCGGCTGACGGCAGCAGCTCGTGCAGCCGCGCGCTGCAGCCGCGCGGGTCTTCCGAAAAACGCGTAATGAGCTGATCGGCCTGGGCCGGCGACAGGCTCATCTTGTCGATCTTCTTGATCAGGTAATAGATGAAGGCATCGGCCGCCGACGGAATCCAGAAGCCATTCGGGTGACGGCGCCGGTTTTTCAGGATGTCCACCGAGCTCAGCCAGTAGCGGTTACTGCGTTTGTAGTCGCAGCTGGAATCCGGATGCAGGTAGGAGATGCGGTCTCCCTGCTGCAGCGCCAGGATGAAGTAGGTGGCGGTGGTCTCGTGCTGCAGCGACTGCACCAGGTGGGCGCCGCCGTCGCTGGCCGTTTCCGCGATGAGCTCAGGCAGTTTCGAGCTCCACGAGGAGTGGATCATGAAGTCCACATCGGAATCTATGGTTTCCGGGTAGCCGTCGTAACCCGCGAGG
>DASTRT010000342.1:0-3806 GCA_035761085.1 Methylophilaceae bacterium | reverse complement strand
AGGATGCCAGCGAAAAAATCGAGGCGGGTGCCAGCCTGGTACAGGTTTACAGCGGGCTCATTTATCGCGGCCCCAGTCTGGTCGGCGAAATCTGTAAAACCCTCGGTTAGCCGTCGCTTATGGCTGCCGGAGCACTCCCCGTTCTTTTCTCATTCAGACGGTGCCCCTATGCCATGCGCGCTCGCATGGCCCTGCGCTACAGCGGGCTTCCCTTCGAGATTCATGAAGTATCGCTGAAGGCCAAGCCCGCGGAAATGCTGAAGGCTTCGCCCAAAGGCACCGTGCCCGTGCTGGTACTGCCCGACGGCACGGTGATCGACGAAAGCCTGGACATCATGTGCTGGGCGTTGTCGCAGAACGATCCGGAAAATTGGCTGATGCAGGGAAGTGAGGAGCAAAGAGCACTCGCAGAGACGCTGATTGCTGAGAATGACGGCAGCTTCAAGCAGGCACTGGACCGCTACAAATACTTCACCCGCTATACCGAGCAGCCGCGCGAGGCGTATCGCGCGCAAGGCGAAGTCTTTCTCGACAGACTGGAAACGCTGCTGGGCCAGCACAGCCATCTTTGCCGCAACGATCTATCTTATGCGGACATCGCCATCTTTCCCTTCATCCGTCAGTTTGCTTCTGCTGATGAGACGTGGTTCGAGCAAGCGCCTTACCCGCATTTGCGGCACTGGCTCAAGCAGCTGACCGACTCATCGCTCTTCGCCCAGATCATGGAAAAGACAAAACCAAAGCGGCCCGAAGGCCGCTTTGGTTTGGTTGAGTGACTGACGCACTTAAGCCAGGTCAGTTTCCAGTGAAGGTTCCGGACTCGGTGGCGTTTCCCTGGAGTCGAAGACGAGCTTGATCTCGTCGTTCTCGTCCACATCCACCAGCACATGGCCGCCATTGGCCAGCTTGCCGAACAACAGTTCGTCGGCCAGCGCGCGGCGGATGGTGTCCTGGATCAGGCGTGCCATCGGACGTGCGCCCATCAGCGGATCGAAGCCCCTGCGGGCCAGGTAGGCCTTGAGCGCATCGCTGAACGTGATGTCCACCTTCTTCTCATGCAGCTGGTCTTCAAGCTGCATGAGGAACTTGTCCACCACGCGCATGATGATTTCTTCCGACAGCGGCGCGAAGGAGACGATGGCATCCAGCCGGTTGCGGAATTCGGGGCTGAAGAGCCGTTTGATCTCGGCCATTTCATCGCCCGTCTTGGCGCCCGGCGCGAAGCCCATGCTGGTCTTGGAAATCGATTCCGCGCCGGCATTGGTCGTCATGATGATGGTCACGTTGCGGAAATCCGCCTTGCGGCCGTTGTTATCGGTCAGCGTGCCATGGTCCATGATCTGCAGCAGGATATTGAAGATATCCGGATGCGCCTTCTCGATTTCGTCCAGCAGTAGCACGGAGTACGGATGCTTGGTAATGGCTTCCGTCATCAAGCCGCCCTGCTCGAAACCGACATAGCCGGGAGGTGCACCGATCAGGCGCGACACGGCATGGCGTTCCATGTATTCCGACATGTCGAAGCGCACGAGTTCGATACCCAGCGTGTAGGCCAGCTGTCTTGCGACCTCGGTCTTGCCGACGCCGGTCGGGCCGGAGAACAGGAAGGCACCGATAGGTTTCTGCGTGTTGCCCAGACCGGAGCGCGCCATCTTGATGGCGGCGGCCAGTGCATCGATCGCTTTGTCCTGACCGAAGACCACAGACTTGAGGTCGCGGTCCAGTGTCTTGAGCGCGTTACGGTCGTCCGAAGAAATGTTCTTGGGCGGGATCCGCGCGATCTTGGCAATGATGTCCTCGATCTCCTTGTTGCTTATGACCTTCTTCTGCCGCGACTTCGGCAGGATGCGCTGCGCAGCACCAGCCTCGTCGATGACGTCGATTGCCTTGTCCGGCAGGTGACGGTCATTGATGTACTTGGCCGAAAGCTCGGCGGCGGTGCTCAGGGCGGCAGCCGTGTACTTCACGCTGTGATGCAGCTCGAAGCGCGACTTGAGCCCCTTGAGGATTTCCACCGTTTCGGCAATGCTGGGCTCGACCACGTCGATCTTCTGGAAGCGACGGGACAACGCATGATCCTTCTCGAAAATGCCGCGGAATTCCTGATAGGTGGTCGCGCCGATGCACTTGAGCGAGCCATTGGACAATGCGGGCTTGAGCAGGTTGGACGCATCCAGCGTGCCGCCACTGGCGGCACCAGCACCGATCAATGTATGGATTTCGTCGATGAACAGGATGGCATCTCGCTGCTCGGAGAGCTTCTTCATCACCGCTTTCAGGCGCTGCTCGAAATCGCCGCGGTACTTGGTCCCGGCGAGCAGGGCGCCCATGTCGAGCGAGTAGATGGTGGCATTGGCCAGGATGTCCGGCACATTGTGCTCGACGATGCGGCGTGCCAGCCCTTCGGCGATCGCGGTCTTGCCGACGCCGGCTTCACCGACCAGCAAGGGGTTATTCTTGCGGCGGCGGCACAGGGTTTGAATGACGCGTTCGAGTTCCTGCTCGCGGCCGATCAGGGGATCGATCTTGCCGGCGATGACCTGCTGATTGAGGTTCAGCGTGAAGCTTTCCAGTGCACCGGCTGGCGCACCTTCGGCTTCCGCTTCCTGCTCGGTTTCAGCACGCTTGCTGGTGTTGTCGGTGATCTTGGCCACGCCATGCGAGATGAAGTTGACCACGTCGAGGCGCGTGATGCCTTGCTGGTGCAGGAAAAATACGGCGTGCGAATCCTTTTCGCCGTAGATGGCGACGAGGACATTGGCACCCGTGACTTCCTTCTTGCCGGAAGACTGCACGTGCAGGATGGCGCGCTGAATGACGCGCTGGAAGCCCAGCGTGGGCTGGGTGTCGACTTCATCAAGGCCTTCCACGGTAGGGGTGTGTTCCTCGATATAGTTGTTCAGTTCGCTGCGCAGTGTGTCCAGGTTGGCGCCGCAGGAGCGCAGGACTTCGGCCGCAGTCGGATTGTCAATCATGGCGAGCAGCAAGTGCTCGACCGTGATGAGCTCATGACGCTTCTGCCGAGCGTCCATGAAGGCCATATGTAAAGATACTTCCAGTTCCTGCGCAATCATCTTAATTTTCCTTAACTACTCTTCAAACTTCTTCCATCGCACACTGCAATGGATGCTGATGCTCTCGGGCGTAGCCCACTACCTGGTTCACCTTGGTTTCGGCAATTTCGAGTGGATAGATACCGCATACCCCTGAGCCTTCCGTATGTACTTTGAGCATGATCTGGGTCGCTTGTTCACGGCTTTTGTTAAAAAAGCGCTGAATCACATCAACCACAAACTCCATCGGCGTATAGTCGTCGTTCAGCAAAATGACCTTGTACATCGGAGGTGGTTTAGGCTTTGCGGTGCCTGTTTCCGAGACGGTACTTACATCGTGCCTGGTACTAGCCATTTCAAAACCTATTTTGAGCCGAATGGAAAAATTTTCAAGCCTCAATCACGCACGTCTACCGGTTTTATTCAACTCAACCGAAAAGCTGTTGCAAAACAGTGAGGCGGGAAAACAACACCACTTGTCATTGGCGGCGGAAACGTGGCTTTGCGAAGTATCGTACTCCCGGAAACCTTTTCGCAACAGTGCTCCAGGACACGTTGAACCCATCAGGGAAATATGCGGACGCTTTTGACTATCCTGTCCTGGGTCTGGACGACTTCCAGCGTATGCGAGCCCATGCGGAAACTGGTCCCGGGCTCCGGGATATCTTCGAAATGCTCGAGTACCAGGCCGTTCAGGGTGCGCGGACCGTCCAGTGGCAGCGCGAGTTCAAGCCGCTTGTTGAGGTCGCGCAG
>DASTRT010000341.1:0-9915 GCA_035761085.1 Methylophilaceae bacterium | reverse complement strand
GGTGACGCTGGTAACGCGCCGCGCCGGCCTGGGTAAGGAACACGGCGTGCGCTGGGAGTCTGCGGGTGAGGGCGACTACACGCTGGAGACGGTGGAAAAGCCAGCCCGCGGCACCGAGATCACGTTGCATCTGCGTGAAGGCGAGGACGAATTCCTCAGCGACTGGAAGCTGAAATCCGTCATCCGCAAGTATTCCGACCACATTGTGTTGCCTATCGTCATGAAGAAGACGGAATGGAAGGACGGCGAGGAAGTGCCGACCGACGAGGACGAAACCGTCAACAAGGCTTCCGCGTTGTGGGCACGCAGCAAGAACGACATTACCGCAGACGAGTACAAGGAGTTCTACAAGCACGTCTCACACGATTTTCAGGAGCCGCTGGCCTGGAGCCACAATCGCGTCGAGGGCAAGCAGGAATACATTTCCCTGCTGTATGTTCCGAGCAAAGCACCATTTGACCTTTACGACCGCGAACAGCGCCACGGCATCAAGCTCTACGTGCGCCGGGTATTCATCATGGATGACGCCGAACAGCTCATGCCGCAGTACCTGCGTTTCGTGAAGGGCATCATCGATTCCGCCGACCTGCCGCTCAATGTCTCCCGTGAGATTCTGCAGTCGAGCCGCGATATCGACGCCATCAAGGCCGGTTCGGTGAAGAAGGTGCTGGGCCTGTTGGAGGACCTGGCCGAGAACGAGCCGGAGAAGTACAGCACGTTCTGGAAGGAGTTTGGCCGCGTGCTGAAGGAAGGCCCGGGTGAGGACTATGCCAACCGCGACAAGATCGCCGGATTGCTTCGCTTCGCTTCAACGCATGCCGACAACGAAGAACAAACCGTTTCATTCAAGCAATACGTCGAGCGCATGAAGGACGGCCAGGAGAAGATTTACTACATTACGGCAGATACCTTCGCCGCCGCCAAGCACAGCCCGCATCTGGAAATCTTCCGCAAGAAGGGCATCGAGGTACTGCTGCTCTCCGACCGTGTCGATGAGTGGCTGGTCTCCAACCTGCCGGAGTTCGAAGGGAAGAAGCTGCAGTCGGTGGCCAAGGGCGATCTCGACCTCGGCAAGCTGGAAGACGAAGCCGAGAAGGAACAGCAGAAGAAGGTCGAAGACGAATACAAATCGCTGGTCGAGCGCATCCAGAGCACGCTAGGTGAAACCGTGAAGGAAGTCCGCATCACGCATCGACTAACTGACTCGCCGGCCTGCCTCGTTAGCGGCGAGAACGAAATGTCCGGCAATCTTGAGCGGTTATTGAAAGCGGCCGGACAAAAGACGCCGGACCTCAAACCGGTGCTGGAAATCAATCCGCAGCATAAAATCGTGCAGAAACTCAACGGCGAGTCCGATGAATCACGTTTCTCGGATTGGACGCATTTGCTGTTCGATCAGGCGCTGCTGGCCGAAGGGGGGCAGCTGGAAGACCCTGCCTCGTTCGTGCGCCGCATGAACAGCCTGTTGGCGTAACGCTACAGTAGAAATAAAAATGGCCCGTAACGGGCCATTTTTATGGGATTCTGTGAGACTTAGGCCTTCTGGATGTTAGAAGCCTGCTTGCCCTTAGGACCCTCGGTTACGTCGAAAGTCACGCGGTCGTTTTCCTTGAGACTCTTGTAACCGCTGCTGACGATTGCGGAAAAATGGGCGAACAAATCATCGCCGCCTTCATCGGGGGTAATGAAGCCAAAACCTTTGGAATCATTAAACCATTTCACTACACCTGTTGCCATATCTTTACTTTCTTACTGAATAGGGAGGCACCCTGAAAAGTTTGGGTTTTGATAATTGATGGGATCTTGCGAGCTCAAGAATTGAAAAAAACTACAAACGCCTAATGTGGCGTTGTACGTGCATTTGCGCGGGTTGTCAAACTCTATTTTGACATTAGACAAATTATTGATTTCCTTGACCTCAT
Source organism: Methylophilaceae bacterium (assembly GCA_035761085.1). Classification (GTDB taxonomy): domain Bacteria; phylum Pseudomonadota; class Gammaproteobacteria; order Burkholderiales; family Methylophilaceae; genus DASTRT01. The sequence goes on along the minus strand of DASTRT010000341.1, from coordinate 7,993 downwards.
CAACAGCGTATAATCATGCCCAGCGATCGGTAGTGCCTTCGCCTGTAGTTCCGTTCTATATCTTCCTCACTATTCCCGTTCAGTGCGCTTCAGCCTCCTTTGAGATTGTTGCTCCAAGGGTCTTAATCATTGGAGAAAACATGGCCAAAGAAGAATTAATCGAAATGAATGGGGTAGTGATGGAGGTATTGCCGGACTCCCGCTTTCGTGTGACGCTGGATAATGGCCATCAGCTGGTTGCCTATACCGGCGGCAAGATGAAGAAGAACCACATCCGCATTCTCGCCGGCGACAAGGTAACGCTGGAGTTGTCCCCTTACGATATCAATAACGGTCGCATCACTTTCCGCCATATCGAGCCTCGCAGCACTCCCTATTCGGCGCCACGTCGAAAATCATACTGAATTCCAAGAATTGTTAAAAACCGCTTTCGAGCGGTTTTTTTTCGCCCGCGCTCCCGCTTGACAATTAATTGAGAATCATTATCATTTACAAAAAATGAACAAGCCCATAACAGCGATAACCGATAGTTTGCTTGCGGCCGGCAATAAACCCACCACAGACAGGCCTTTGCGCCGCTGGGATAGCAGGGAACTGTTCGGCGAGGCAAAGGAGCTGGTCATCTCGCACGCTGGCAGCGAATACCGGCTGCGCCTGACTAGCCAGGGCAAGCTGATATTGACCAAATAGTATTTGAAAGCATTCGACAGGAAATCTCACGGTGCATGACCCGTATTTGCAATTGATGGCCGCAACTCAGGAGAAACGCGATGGCTAGCCTCCGTCTGGCAAGCTGGCAGGCCGTGCCGTTAGCCAAGGCCGTGGGCTCTGCGAATGTGAGAGCCCTGGCGCCATTGCGGCCCACGGCCGAAACCGCTGTAGTAAGCGGCAGGTCACTGAAATTCCTGATGCTGGTCATCGTAGCGCATGCAGCGGTTTTCTGGCTGTTGCACAACACGACGCATTCCCCCGAGCAGCCGCAAGCGCAGTCAACACCCATGCTGGTCAGTCTGATTGCCGAGCCCGCGCCGCAGCCGATAGCGATTGAGAAGCCGATGGCCGAGCAGCCCAAACCGGTGGCGAAGCCGCAACCGTCCCAGGTGATTCCAAAGAAGGTCGCGGTAAAGCAGGCCAAGCCGGAGCCCCAGCCTGCAGCGATAGAGTCTGAGCCTATGCCGCCCAGCCCACCCGAGATACAGGAAACCATACAGCCTGAAGCGACGCAGCAGATGCGGGCAGAAGAAGCGTCGGCAACACCGGCACCGCAAATAGCCAAGGTCGAGCAGGCAGCAACGCCGCAACCACGACAGCCGGTAGTGGAGCCGCCACGTTTCGGTGTGGCCTATCTCAAGAACCCGTCGCCCGAATACCCGGCCGTATCCCGGCGCATGGGTGAAGAGGGCCGCGTGGTGCTGCGCGTACTGGTAACGGCAGAAGGCAAGCCGGAAACCGTGGAAATCGAGAACGGCAGCGGTTCCAGGCGGCTGGACAGTGCCGCGCTGGATGCCGTGAAGAAGTGGAAGTTTATCCCCGCCAAGCGTGATAACGAGCCTGTCAGCGCCTTTGTGCTGGTACCGCTCAAGTTTGCACTGAACGGTTGATCGAATCGGAAGGAAGACGAAAAACATGCATGGTTTTGATGGTTTGGCTTTTGTCGCGCAGGGCGGCCCGGTTTCCATCGGTGTCGCGCTGATTCTGCTGGTGATGTCGGTCGCCAGCTGGTATCTGATGCTGACCAAGGGGTGGCGCGTCATCCTGTTGCGCAAGGCTGTCGCCAACTATTGCCGGGCTTTCTGGCTATCGCCTTCGCTGCAGGCGGCGCTGGACACGAGGCAGGCGAATAATCCGGCATGGCGCTTGACCAGTCAGGCGGTGGAGGCAGCCGAGCATTACCAGCAGCATGCTGCCAAGAGATTACCTGATGCCTGCAGTCATGATGAATTTGTCGCTCGCGCCATGCGGCGCGTCATAGGCGAGGAAACCGCTCGGCTGGAATCCGGTCTCTCGGTGCTGGCCTCGGTAGGCAGTGTGGCACCTTTTGTCGGACTGTTTGGCACGGTGTGGGGTATCTACCATGCGCTTGCCAGCATCAGCGCGAGCGGACAGGCAACTCTGGACAAGGTGGCAGGGCCGGTAGGCGAAGCGCTGATCATGACGGCACTGGGCCTGGCGGTCGCCATTCCTGCCGTACTGGCCTACAACGCGCTGGTGCGCAGCAATCGCGTGCTGCTGGGCCGGCTCGACCACTTCGGCCAGGATCTGCTGGTGCTGCTGACGACCGGCGCACCGTTGGCTGCCGGCAGTGCGTCATCTGCGGAGCGCACTTCGGCCAAACCAGCCATGCATCTGAAAGAGGTGCCGGCTTGATCGGCTCGGGCAATTCATCCGGCGGAGGCCAGGATGGCCTGATGGCCGAGATCAACACCACGCCGCTGGTGGATGTCATGCTGGTGTTGCTGGTGATCTTCATCATCACCGCGCCGCTCCTCACACATGCCGTCAAGATTGACCTGCCGCAGGCGAGCAGCCAGCCGCTGCCGGAGAAACCCGAAGTGGTATCCATCGCCATCGACGGTAGCGGCCGCATGTACTGGAACGATGCGCCCATGGCGGAAGGCGAGCTGCGGGGTCGCCTGCAGCAGGCTGCCAAGCTCGAGCCACAGCCGGAGCTGCATATCCGGGCCGACAAGGAGACGCGCTATCAGGTACTGGCCGAGATCATGGCGGATGCCAAAACCGCCGGTATCGAACGACTGGGATTCGTCAGCACTCCGGAAAGCGTACCAAAGTAGCCGTGTGAGCCAAACCTAAATATTCATTTTCCGCCAGCCATCGGGCATTTGTCCCCAGTAGCCAGCAATAACCTAGCTAAAGGGGACTACCTTGAAATTCAACAGCAACAAGACAAACCGAAAGCGTATGGCCGCGCTGGTGGCACTGGCGATCATGCCGGCCTATGGGGCAGAAAATGCCCCGATGCCAGCAGAATCCGATGAGGCCATGCTGCCGGAAGTGACCATCAACACTTCGCGCGAGGCGTCGGTACCGTACCGGGCGGAGACTTCCAGCACGGCGACCAGGATCGAAACCGAGCTGCGTGACATTCCGCAGTCCATCAGCATCGTCACCAAAGAGCTAATCGAGTCGCAGCGCGCGTTCAGCCTGCGCGATGCCTTGCGCAATGTCAGCGGCCTGACCATCGCGGCCGGCGAGGGTGGTCGCACGGGAGATTCCATCACCTTGCGCGGTTATGCGGCCAGCTCGGACATGTACCTGGATGGCGTCAAGGACAACGGCCAGTACAACCGCGATACGTTCTTCCTCGAGCGCGTCGAGGTGCTCAAGGGCGCTTCCAGCATCATGTTCGGCCGTGGTTCCACCGGCGGCATCATCAATCAGGTGGCCAAGCATGCCGATGGGGAGGAGAGGCTGGAGGCAGACGTTTCCTACGGTTCATTCGATAACAGGCGGGTAACTATCGATGCCGGCACTGCCATCAATGACGTCGTTTCGGTTCGCCTGAACGCCTTGTGGAACGACGCGGATTCCTTCCGCGATTACAACTTCACCGACCGCAAGGGCCTGGCGCCGTCGGTCAAATTCAAGTTCAACGACACTACCGACCTGACGCTGGATTACCTCTATCAGCGCGAAGACAGCGTATTCGATTACGGTCTTCCCATGTTCCAGGGGCGGCCTGCGGACGTCTCCACGCGCCGTTTTTACGGCTTCAGGGATGACCGCAAGCAGGAATATGAAACCGATGTGGCGACAGCCACCTTGCGGCACAAATTCACCGAGGATTTCTCGGTGCGCAACACCTTGCGCTACGGCGATTATTACCGCATATACCGCACCAACCTGGTGAGCGGTATCAACCAGAATGCAGCGACCGCGACATTCAGCCAGGCGCTTCGCGACAGCCACCAGCAGAACCTGATCAACCAGACCGATTTCGTGCTGACCACGCCGTTGATGGGTATGGCTAATACGCTTGCTTTTGGGTTCGAGTATGGCAAGGAGGACTTCGATTTCCGCAGCAAGAATTCCCCGGGCAGCTTCACCACCTCCATTTTCAACCCGGTCTTCCCGGCAACCTGGCCCAACGGCTCTGGTGCTGCCGATGATTTCAGCGGCACGCTCAACAGCAATCGCCAGGTCGAGGCGAAAACGCGTGCAGCCTATGTGCAAGACCAGCTGGAAATCACACGACAATGGAAGGTGCTGGCCGGTATTCGTTACGACGCTTTCCGCGTTGACCAGACCGATCTCGTCAATCCTGCCAACAGCGATTTCGATACCGGCACCCATCAATGGAGCCCGCGTGTCGGGCTCACCTGGCAGCCGACCGAAACGCAGTCCTACTACGTGAGCTACGGCGAATCGTTCAACCCGGCTGCCGAGCAGTTCGCGCTGATTGATACTGTTTCGGAGCAGAACCTGGATCCAGAAACCAACAGCAACAAGGAAATCGGTGCCAAGTGGGACCTCTTCAACCGCCGGCTCAGCATTACCAGCGCCATCTTCCGGCTGGAAAAGGACAACGCACGTTCCACCGATGCCAGCGGTTTGACCACACTTTCCGGCAGCCAACGCACCGATGGCTTTGAGCTCGGCGTGGCTGGCGAAGTTGCCCACAACTGGAATGTCTCGGCTGCCTACGCCTACATGGATGCAGAGGTAACAGATTCAACGGCAGTGGCGACAGGCTCGGTTAGCGGCATTACGAATATCTCGCTACAAGGCATGACGCCGCAAAACGTGCCGAAAAACTCGGGCACCATCTGGACGACTTATCGCTTCCTGCAGAACTGGGAAATAGGTGGCGGGATTTATGCCGTAGGCAGCCGCTATACGGACAACGTCAATGAAGTGGAGCTGCCGGGTTACGCACGTTTGGATGCGGTGCTGGCGTATCACCAGCCGCGCTATGACGTGCAGCTCAATATTTTCAACCTGCTGGACAAGAAGTATTTCGAGTCCGGCCAGGTGCGCTCGGCACTGCCCGGCGTGCCCTTATCCGGCATGCTGACGGTGAGCCTGCGCTACTGATTGCATCGCATCTCCTCAAACGATGCATTTTTCCCCGGCAGCGATGCCGGGTTTTTTTGGGTGTAAGACTATGTTGCTAGTGCTGGAAAATATTCTGAATGAGAAAGAGCTGGCAAGCTTCCGCGCCAGTTACGACAAGCTGGATTTCGGCGATGGCCGAGCCACCGCCGGCGAGCGTGCGGCTTCGGTCAAGCGCAATCTGCAGCTTGCCAACGACACGGCGGAGCACGCTGCGCTGACCGAGCTGGTGCATGGCTTGCTGGCGGCCAGCAGCAGCTTCATGTCGGCAGCGCTGCCGGTGCAGATCAGCCCGCCCCTTTTCAATCGCTACCTGCCAGGCATGGCCTTCGGTCGGCATGTGGACAACGCCATCCGCATCGATGGCGAAAATCCGCTGCGTGCAGATGTGTCAGCCACCCTGATGCTTTCCGATCCGCAGGATTACGAGGGTGGCGACCTGGTGATCGAGGATACTTACGGCGCCCAGCGCATTCGCCTGCAGGCGGGAAGCCTGGTGCTGTATCCGTCCTCCAGCCTGCATCGCGTCGAAGCCATTACAGCGGGCAAACGCGACGTGGTAGTGTTCTGGACGCAGAGCATGGTGCGCGATGACAGCCAGCGCGCGCTGCTATACAAACTCGACCAATCCATCCGCCGACTACGGCAGCAGGATGAACTGTGCGCGGAAATTGACCCACTAATCGCTACTTACCATAACCTGCTGCGCATGTGGGCTGAGATATAGCCATGAATCGCCCCCTTTCTTTGCAGCAGATAATTCCAGTCTTGCCGAAACAGAAGAATATTCGCCGCGGGCAGGTTCTCAAATGGCTACGCAAAACGCATGGCTGGCTCGGGCTATGGGGCGCTGTGCTGGGGTTGCTGTTCGGCCTGAGCGGGTTTCTGCTCAACCACCGCGCCGTCATGAAAATACCCGCCGCGCAAATGGAAGTCAGCGAGATACAGTTGCCGGTCCCGGAGCCGCAACCCGCCAATGCCGCAGAATTTGCCCGATTTCTGCAGTCAGCGCTGGATATTTCCCATGCTCCCGCCCAACGGCCGCCACGCAGGGAAGCTGGCAACGTGCAGTTTCTCGGCAAGGAGAGGCAGCAGCCCCAGGTGATCACAGTGGATTTCCAGCTGCCGCAATCTTCCATCCACGGCGAATATATTACGGGCAATCGCTTTGCCACGATTCAGCGGCAGGATGCCAACTTCTGGGGATTCATCATGCGCATGCACAAGGGGGCAGGCATGAACACAGCGTGGATATTGCTGGTGGACAGCCTTGCCGGAGCGCTGATCATACTTTCGGTCACGGGCATACTGCTGTGGAGCAAAATGCGCGGTTCGCGCCTCACGCTGGCCGGGCTTACCGGAGCTTCCCTGCTGCTGACGGTGCTGATTACCATGCAATCCATGTAGCCATTCAGGCGCGTTCGCTACCCCTCTGAACCCAGGGTCCGCTTTTTGCTAATATCGGGTTGACTGTCATCGTCCCGTGACGATGACCGTTTACCATTTTCAGCCCGATATTTGAAAGAGTGAACACATGGCCACCCCTGCAACCCAGCAGACACAAGAAGAACCCGCAGTCGAACCGGAGATCACGACGGAGCAGACGCCGATCACCCAGGCCCTGCAGAATCACCTGATCTTTTCCACGGGCAAGACCGGCAGCTCCGTCACCTTGCGTGACTGGTACTCGGCCACGGCCATGACGGTACGCGACCACGTGATCGAGCGCTGGGTGACCACGCGCAACCTCTATCGGGAAAAAGACCCCAAGCGCGTTTTCTATCTTTCGCTGGAATTCCTCATTGGCCGCATGTTGTCCAATGCTGCGCTCAATATCGGGCTGGAGCCCAAGATTCGCGAGGGCCTGCACTCGCTGGGGCAGAACATGGAAAACATCGTCGAGATGGAGCACGATGCCGCGCTGGGTAACGGTGGTCTCGGACGTCTTGCCGCCTGTTTCCTCGATTCGATGGCGACACTGGACATGCCGGGCACGGGCTATGGCATACGCTATGAGTACGGCATGTTCCGTCAGACTATCGAGGACGGCCAGCAGGTGGAGAACCCCGACAATTGGCTGCGCTACGGCAATATCTGGGAATTTCAGCGCCCCGAGCTCACCTACACGGTGAAGTTTTATGGCCGTGTGGTGGAGTTCTGTCCGGTCGCGCCGGAGACGCATAACGGCAAACCCGGCGTCTGCAAGCAGGTGGAATACCACTGGGTAGACACGGAAACCGTGCTGGCGGCGGCCTACGACGTGCCCATCCCCGGCTACGGCACGGAGACGGTGAACAATCTGCGCTTATGGTCGGCCAAGGCTGCGCGAGAGTTCGACCTGGCGCATTTCAACGATGGCAATTACGAACAGGCGGTGGAAGAGCGTACCGCCTCGGAGAATATCTCCAAGGTACTCTACCCCAACGATACTTCGGTGCTGGGCAAGGAGCTGCGACTCAAGCAGCAGTATTTCTTCGTCTCCGCTTCCATCCAGGACATCCTGCGCTGCTTCCTGGAGCGCAAGCATGCCTGGGACATGCTGCCGGAGAAGATCGCCATCCAGCTCAACGATACCCACCCCGCGATTGCCATCGCCGAAATGATGTATCAACTGGTGGACGTGCATGCCCTCGAGTGGGAGCATGCTTGGAAGCTGGTGACCGGGATATTTTCCTATACCAATCACACGCTGATGCCGGAGGCGCTGGAGACCTGGTCAGTCGAGATGTTCGGCCGGCTGTTGCCGCGTCACCTGAGCATCATCTATCGCATCAATCATGAATTCCTGCAGATGGTGAACCACAAGTTCCCCGGGGATACTGCATTGCTGCGCCGGGTTTCCATCATTGACGAGGACCATGGCCGCCGCATCCGCATGGCATATCTGGCCGTGGTGGGCAGCCATACGGTAAACGGTGTGGCG
>DASTRT010000340.1:0-3033 GCA_035761085.1 Methylophilaceae bacterium | reverse complement strand
AGCATGCGCTCGAAATAGCCTGGGTCTTCTTCCGGCGGAAGGCCATCGTCCTCAGACTTGGTAGCTGGCTTGGACTCCTGCGCTGGCTGCGAGTTGGCAGGCGCGGGCTTAACAGCTGGTTCAGCAGCAGGTGAGGTTTTTGCCGGAGCGGGCTCTGCAGCAGGCGCAGGCGTTTCGGCAGGAGCTGGCTCAGGTTTGGCTTCCGGGGCAGCCGGCGCGGCTTGCGCTGGTTGTTGCGGCTCAACTGGCTCTGCCGGCTTGGCGGATTCGTCAATAATCTTCGCCTTGGGCGCCTCCACCGCAGGCGCAGCTTTCATTTCCATGTCCTTGGAATCGGGGCCCAACGGTTCTCCCGGTTCCGGCAGGTCTTTGGCCGGAGCCTGCTCAGCAGGAGCGGCTGGCGCCGGCTCAGGCTTGGCTTCAGGCTGCGTTTCGGCTGGCGCTGCTGGCGGTTGCGGCTCAGGTTTGGCTTCCGGGGCAGCCTTTTCAGTCGCCGGCGCCGCAGCAGGGCTGATGAGCTCGGCGGGTGCTTCTTGCGGCTTCTGCTTCTCAGGCTCGCTCTTCCAGAACTTGAGGCGGTCCAGCAAACCCTTCTTCTCTTCGGCTTTCTTGGCCTTGGGCGATTCCGTCACCGGCGCAGGCTCGGCAACCGGCTCGCCGGTGCCGGCAGGAATGACGTCACCGCGCACGCGCTTCAGCGCTTCATTTTCGAATTCCAGGATGACGCGGCGGCGTTCGATGAGCTTGCCGCCCTTGCGCATTTCATAGAAGTAATCCCAGCGATTGGCATGGAAACTGTCCTGGATCAGCGGCGTACCCATGATAAAGCGCACCTGGGACTTGCTCATGCCAGGCCGCAGCTGCAGCATCATCTTGGAAGTCACGACGTTCCCCTGCTGGATATCCATATGGTAGGGCTTGAGGGACGGCAGGGCGGAACTGCATGCTGCGCTCATGAGTGCGAGCAGGAGGATTGTTATATAGCGCATTACCATGACTTTGGCATGAAATGGCGCTAATATACCACGACACTTGCGAGCGCTCATTATATGGAGCCCCCTCCTATACCGGACATTCAAAAATCATGCGCGAACCTGATGAACTGAAAAACGCCGGCCTCAAGGCCACTCTCCCCCGGGTCAAAGTGTTAAGCCTGTTTGAAAACAGCAAGGAACGGCACCTGTCAGCCGAGGATGTGTACAAGATCCTGCTGACAGCCGGGGAAGACGTCGGACTGGCTACGGTATATCGCGTGCTTACCCAGTTCGAGCAGGCAGGTCTTCTGGTGCGTCACCATTTCGAAAGCGGCAAGGCGGTTTTCGAGCTCAATGAAGGCGGGCATCACGACCACATCGTGTGTCTGCAGTGCGGCCGGGTGGAAGAGTTTTATGACGAGGAAATCGAGAAGCGCCAGAAGCTGGCCGCCTCGGCTCGCGGCTTCAAGATTCACGACCACTCATTGCACATCTACGCAGATTGCACCAAGAACCCGTGTCCCTACAAGGGCTGACCGCCCGATGATGGACTCTCCCGCCCAGCTAATGTGGGGCATGCTGTTCGGTTCCATCGGGCTGGGCTACTTCATCTACGGCAAGAAACAGCATGTGCTGGTGCCCATGCTTAGCGGTCTGGGGCTCATGGTTTACCCCTATTTCATTTCCAACACCCTGGCGCTGGTCGCAACGGGTGTTGTCATTTCGACCCTGCCCTACTTTTTCCGCTTCTAGCTTGATACAGGCTTAAAGCGCCTTGGCCAGCATTTCCTCGGCATGTTTGCGCGTCGTGCCGGTAATGTCGATGCCGCCCAGCATCCGGGCAATTTCCTCCACGCGTTCAGCCTGGCCCAGCGGTTCAATGTGGCTAAGCGTCTGGCCTGATGCCACCGCCTTGCTGACACGCAGATGGTTCCTGCCTTGCGATGCCACCTGCGGCAAATGCGTAATCACCAGCACCTGGCGCTTTTCGCCCAGCTGCCGCAGCAACTGGCCGACGATTTCCGCTACGCCGCCACCGATGCCGACATCCACTTCGTCGAAGATCATGGTGGGAATATCGCCTTGCTGGGCTGTGGTGACGCGAATGGCCAGGCTGATGCGGGAAAGCTCGCCGCCGGACGCCACTTTGGCCAATGGCCGCAACGCGGCACCCGCATGGCCGGCCACGAGGAATTCCACCTGTTCCAGGCCACTTGCCGCGGGTTCCTGCGGCGTCAGGGCCACAGAAAAAGCGCCGCCCCCCAGCGCCAGCCGCTGCATTTCAGAAGTGATCTCCGTCGATAACCGCGTGGATGCCTGTTGCCGCCCGGCGCTGAGCTGCTGCGCCAATGCCCGGTAAGCCTGTTCAGCTTCCGCTTCCTGCCGAGCCAGCATGCCATCATTGCCGCCCTCCTCCAGCACGCCCATTCGGGCTTCTCCGCGCGCCAGCAGTTCTGCAAGCTCTTCCGGCCTTACCCGGTACTTGCGCCCAGCGGAATGAATGGCCTGGATATTCGCTTCCAGTTCCGCCAGGCGTTCAGGGTCCAACTCCGTGCGCTGCAAGTAACGGTTCAGGAATCGGCTGGCTTCCTGCAGCTGGATGGCTGAAGAGTCCACGATCTCTATCACTTCCTGCAGACTGGCGTCATAGGCAAGCAGGTCCTGCAGCTTGTGTTGCACAGCGGCGAGCTGGGTAGAAGCGGCATATTCGCTTTCATCCAGCAGGGACCTGCATTCCTCGGCTCCGGCCAGCAGGCTGGCCCCGTGCGCAAGCCGGCTATGTTCCTGCTGCATGGCATCCCACTCATCAAGCACCGGCGCCAACGCCTTGAGTTCACGCACTTGGTCGCGCAGCTCGGCAAGCTCCTCGGCATGTGCCGCAGCATTGCGTTCCATATCGAGTCGACGCTCATGCAGATCATGCCAGATGCGGTACTGACGACCCACCTCAAGAGCAAGCTCCTGCAGTCCGGCATAGGCATCCAGCACCTGGCGCTGGTAAGTCTGCTTGAGTAGCGAATGGTGCGCATGCTGGCTGTAGATGTCGATGAGAAAGTCG
>DASTRT010000339.1:0-2644 GCA_035761085.1 Methylophilaceae bacterium | reverse complement strand
GGCATGTTCCTTACTGTCTTGGTCACCCTGCTGGCACTGACAGCAGTCAGCTGGCTGGTGATTCATGTGCTCAATGGCGTGAGAGATTTCACCAGCGAAGCCGATAAGGCCAGTGATCCGGCTGCGGTCGCGGAGCGCATCAAGCCAGTGGGTCAGGTGGAAGTTGCCAAGGCAGGTGCCGGTGCAGCCGGCGGCAAGAGTGGGGAAGAGGTGGTCACGGCGGTTTGTTCTGCCTGCCACGCGAGTGGTGCCCTGAATGCGCCCAAGATTGGCGACAAGTCAGCCTGGGGCCCTCGCATTGCGCAAGGGTACAAGACACTAATCAAGCATGCGACCGAAGGCATACGCATGATGCCGGCCCGTGGTGGTAATCCGGACTTGAGCGATGAAGAAATCGCGCGCGCGGTGGCTTTCATGGCAAACAAGGCAGGCGCCAACTTCACGCCGCCCAAGGCGGAAGCCAAGTAAACAAATAGCGTCGCCCTGTTCATGGCAACCTATGTCATCGGGGACCTGCAGGGTTGCTTCCACTCCTTCCAGCGTTTGCTGGAACAAATCGATTTTGATCTCACCCATGATCGGCTATGGCTGGTCGGCGATCTGATCAACCGCGGCCCCGGCTCACTGCAAGTCTTGCGCTGGCTGTTCAGCCAGCAATCCAGCTATCCCGGCTCGGTCACTACCGTTCTTGGCAATCATGACCTGCATGCACTGACCGTTGCTGCCGGGATCGCTCCCCAGCGGGCGGGCGATACGCTGCAGCCCTTGTTGGATGCGCCGGATGGCCCCAAGCTGTTTGACTGGCTGCGCCATCAACCCATGATCTACGCGGAAGGTGATTACCTGATGGTACACGCTGGACTGTTGCCGCAATGGGATGCTGCCGAGGCTCTTGCGCTGGGTCAGGAAGTGGAAACGGTGTTGCAGTCTGAAGATTACAAGGACTTCCTCGCCGCCATGTACGGTAACCTGCCCAGCCATTGGGAAAGCGGGCTGCGGGGCATGGACAGGCTGCGCCTGATCACCAATGCGCTTACCCGGCTGCGTATCTGTAATCCGGAAGGTGTTATGGACCTCAAATTCAAGGGCAAGCCGCAGGATATCCCTCAGGGTTACCTTGCCTGGTTCGATGTGCCTGGCCGTCGATCTTTCGCTGTCACCGTCCTGTTCGGGCACTGGTCCGCTCTCGGCTTGCTGCAGCGCGACAATCTACAAGGCCTGGACACCGGTTGCCTGTGGGGGGGCAAGCTGACCGCCCTGCGTCTGGAAGACAGGCAGCTGTTCGCCGTTCCTTGCGATCCTCGGGATCAGCCCAGAAAAATCAATGCATAAGCTTCAGGCGGCCTGCAATGCAGGCGCGGATACTGGAGGATAGGGCCCGTCTATCCTGCCCAATCGCAGATATCGGCTTGTCGAAATGCAATTCGACGATGGGTGCCTGCTGCGCCAGGACCTGTTTCACCGAGCCCCACAGCGTGCGGTTGGCGTAGGAAAGCTCTGGATCGGGCTGCCCGCTTTCGTCCGGGTAAAGGATGGCAACCGGCCAGACTATGGCGTCCGCATCGACCGCTGCTTGCAGCAGGCTGCTTTTGAAGGGCTTCAACTGGCTGCCGTCGGACGTTGAGCCTTCCGGGAAGTAGCAGAGGCAATCGCCTGCGTTCAGGCTGTCGGCTACGTCCTGTACCAGACGGCCTGCTTCGTGGCGTTTGCTGCGGTTGGTGAACAGGGTATTGGCTTGCGCCGCGAGCCAGCCAAGCACCGGCCAACGACGGATTTCAGCCATGGCAACGAAACGCACGGCACGCACGCTGTTGATCGCATAAATATCGATCCAGGAAACATGGTTGGCCACGAACAAAATGCCAGACGCGTCGCGCTCGGGCACCTGACCATGCAGTACCAGCCGGATATTGAATACGCCGAGCAAGTGCCGGCACCAGCGGCTGATGATGCGGTCACGCCGCGCCGCTTTAACCCACGGCAACACCAGAGCGGCTGTCAGAAGGCCATAGCCGATGTGCAGCGCCAGATGGGCAGCACGTATCAGACGCGTTAATTTAGCGGAGTGACGCTTGCTCAAGGAAGGGCCGGGATTTGCACACAAGCGTATTTTAAACAAAAACAGGGGCATATCGCCCCTGTTTGCCTGATACTAAATGAAAGGTCTTTTAGTGGCTGACGCGGGTCACGCCATCCGCTTCCAGGACACGCACGCGTTCACCTGGATTGAACTGCTCATCGGCTTCCTGCACCACAGCGATCATGTTGCCGCTATCAAGTTTTACCGTGATTTCGACGCCGTCCTTGCGGGTCAGACCTTCTTCAGCCGCCGATCCTGCCAGGCCGCCGGCTACGGCACCGAGAACGCTCGTAATGACTTTACCCTTGCCTCCGCCCAGCGAGCTGCCAGCTACGCCACCCACCACTGCACCCGCGCCCGTGCCAATCGGCGTCTTGGTACCCTCCAGCTTGACCTGGCGTACGCTCTCGACCACACCCATCTTGACGGTTTGAACCGTGCGCGCTTCACCGCGTTTGTAAACGCTGCCGGAATTCGAGCTGGCGCAAGCCCCCAAAGCTGCCGCCATCGCGGCGATTAACATTACTTTTGCGAACCGCATAAAAGCTCCTTCATTATCATGTA
>DASTRT010000338.1:0-10474 GCA_035761085.1 Methylophilaceae bacterium | reverse complement strand
GAGATCGATCTGGGCATCCATTTGTTCGAAATGCTGTTGCGCCGCTGCGGGGCTGAGTAAAATCCGGGATCATGACGCCAACGATAGAAAACAGCCTGGGACCGACAGGCTTCTATGACAAGCAGGGCCCGCACGCCGTGCTGCTCATCCACGGCCTGACCGGCACGCCCACCGAGATGAAACCCGTGGCCAAGCGCCTGGCGAAGCAGGGGTTCAGCGTGATGTGCCCGGCAATGGCTGGCCATTGCCGCACGGCCAAGGATTTGCGCGACTCCACCTGGCAGGATTGGTACGTCTCCATCGAGCAGGCCTTCGAAGCGCTCAAGACCGAGCATGACAAGGTGTTCGTGGCCGGCCTTTCGGTCGGCGCGCTGCTCGCCATCAAGCTGGCGGCGGAAAAAGGCGAGCGCGTGGATGGCATCGGCGTACTGTCGTCCACCTTCTTCTATGACGGCTGGAACATGCCGCGGCTGAAGCGCAAGTTGCTGCTGCCCATCGTGCTGTATACCCCGCTGCGCTATTTCATCCATTGGGATGAGCCGCCGCCTTACGGCATCAAGTGCGAACGCACGCGCGCCATGGTGCATGCGGTACTGGAAAATCGTGACGCGCTCGCTTCCGAAAAGGTCGTCATCTTCCGCACCTCGGCCGTCACCATCTACGAAAGCACCAGGCTCATCAAGGAGGCAACGCGTGCCCTGCCGCGGGTCAAATCGCCTACGCTGGTCGTGCATTCCACCGAGGACGACACAGCCAGCCTGAAGAATGCGCATTTCGTCGCCCGGCGCGTTTCGTCGACGCAAGTTGAGCTGTTCCTGGTGGATGACACCTACCACGTGTTGACGCTGGACAAGCGGCGCGAGGACGTCGCTCATCGCATGGCCGAATTCTTCAAGAAGTGCACGGCGCAAGGCGTGCCGGTTTAGGAGACTGGAATTGGACACTTTCGAAACGCTGCGCGAGATCATCGCCAACAAGGCCGACAAAGAGCCATCCGAGATCACGCCTGACGCGACTTTTGAAACGCTGGGCATCGATTCGCTGGATACGTTCGACATCATCTTCGAGGCCGAGGAGAAATTCGGCATCAAGGTGCCCAATCAGGAAGTCGCCATCCAGACCGTGCAGGACGTGGTTAACCTCATCGACCGGCTGCGTACGGCCCCGGCCGCCTGATGCGTCGGGTCGTCGTCACTGGCCTGGGGCTTGTCTCGCCGCTGGGGAATAACCCTGCGGATTTCTTCAAGCGCCTGATGGCGGGCGAATCCGGCATCCGCCGGCTGCAGACGGACTTCGTCGACCAACTGGATGCGAAGATCGCAGCGACCGTGACCGATTTCGACCCGTTCGCGCATTTCCCCAGAAGCAAGGCCAATAGCCTGGACCGCGTCACCCAGTTCGCGCTGGTCGCCGCCCAGGATGCGATTAGCAACGCCGGGCTGGATCTGGACAAGGAAGAGCGCGAACGCATCGGCATCTACCTGGGCACCGGCATGGGTGGCGCCGCTTCCATCGAAGAAGGCTACGTGCGCCTCTATCGCGACAATGCCAGCCGTCTCAAGCCCTATACCGTGCTGATGGCGATGAACAACGCGGCTGGCTCACAGGTCGCGCTCGATTTCGGCCTCACCGGCCCCTCGATGACCTTCTCCACCGCCTGCTCCTCCTCTACCATGGCCATTGGCGAAGCCTGCCGACTCATCCGCCACGGCTATGCCGACATCATGCTGGCGGGAGGCAGCGAGGCGCTGCTTACCTATGGCACCATCAAGGCATGGGAAGCGCTACGCACGCTGGCGACCGAAGACCCAGAGAATCCGGGAGCTTCCTGCAAACCGTTCGCCGCCGACCGCACCGGGCTGGTGCTGGGGGAAGGTGCAGCCATGGTGGTGCTGGAGGATTATGACCGGGCGATCGCGCGCGGCGCCCATATCTATGCCGAGATCATCGGCTACGGCAGCAGCAACGATTCCACGCACATCACCCAGCCTTCGCTGGAAGGCCAGGCCCGGGCGATGCGCCTGGCACTGAATGATGCCGGCATCTCGGCCACCGAGCTGGATTACATCAACGCCCACGGCACCGGCACCAAACTCAACGACGCCACCGAGACCGCTGCCATCCGGCAGGTCTGCGGCACGCGCATTCCCGTCAGCTCCACCAAGTCCATGCACGGCCACCTGATGGGTGCCGCCGGTGCGGTGGAATTCGCCGCCTGCCTGATGGCACTGGAAACACAAGCTTTGCCGCCCACGGCGCACCTCGTTCACGCCGACCCCGAGTGCGATCTCGACTATATTCCGCATGTCGGCCGCCGTAATGTCCCGGTACGCACCGTCATGTCCAACTCCTTCGCCTTCGGCGGCACCAGCGGCGTGCTCATCGCACGCAAGCCCTGATGGAGCAGGTTGCGCACAATCTCATTGAACCGCCGGGCCTGATCCGGGCCTTCCTCGACCATCCACCCCAGGGCTTCCGCAGCTGGACGCTGGCACATGGTATTCCGGCCTTTTCCACACCATTCGACCTGCTGACTACGGTCGATCCGGCTACCCGCAAGAAGCTGGATGCCCTGCCGCTTTCGCGCTACTGGCAGCGCTGGCTCACGCCCTACACCTGCTTCGTGGGCGCCACCTGCACCGAATATGCGCCCCTGCCGGATACGGCACCCGACGCTTTCCTTGAGGACCTGCTCAAACGCGCGCTGCCGGGCCACGCCTTCATCATCGTCAAGGATATCCCTACGAGCCCGGCATTGATTGGCGAAGCGGCCTGGCAGCGCAGCCAGGCTCTGATCGAGGCCTGCGGCCGGCATGACTTCATCCTGGTCGAGGGCCAGGCATTGGCCTACGTGCCGGTGGATTTCGCCGATATCGAGCAATTCCTCTCACGCATGCCGAAAGCGCGCCGCAAGGATTTGAAACGGAAACTGAAAACGCGCGACAAGCTGCATGTCGAAACCATCCCTACCGGCGATGCACGCTTTTTCGATCCCGCCGTACTGCAACGCTATTACGCGCTCTATTTGGAGGTCTATCGCCAGAGCGAAATCCATTTCGACCTGCTGACGCCGGAATTCCTGCGCGCGCTGCTGCAGGATGCAAGCACATCCGGGGTAGTGTTCGCCTACGAGGCCGGGGGCGAGCTGATCGGCTACAACCTGTGTTTCGTCCACAACGGCATGCTGCTCGACAAGTACGTCGGCTTCCGCTATCCGCAGGCACGCGAGCACAACCTCTACATGGTGAGCTGGTTTCACAATCTGGAATATGCGCTGGCGCATGGGCTGACGCATTATGTCGCGGGCTGGACCGATCCCGAGATCAAGCGTCATCTGGGCGCTTCGTTCACGTTGACCCGCCACGCGGTATACGTGCGCAATCCGCTGCTGCGCAACCTGCTCAAGCCCTTCAAACGCCTGTTCGAAGCCGACGCCGCATGGCACAGCCAGACGCACTGATTCTCGACTTCGACCGCTCCGTGCTGCCCTTGCCCGGCGCATCGACAGTCGACCTTGCGCACTGGCAGGAGACGATACGCTTCGGCTGCGCGAAAAAAGCACTCCAGCAGCTGGGCGAACAACTGGCTCCCGCGCTGACGCAGCCGCCGCGCGTCGCTTTCTTCGGCAGTGGGGACTATCACCATGTCACCTGCCTGCTGCTGGAGCGCTTCCGCGACAGCAATCAGCCGATTCGCATCGTGGTGTTCGACAACCATCCGGACAACATGCGCTATCCGTTCGGCATCCACTGCGGCTCCTGGGTCTGGCATGCGAGCCGGCTGCCTTTCGTTGCCGGCGTCGACGTGCTCGGCATCACTTCGAATGATGTAGAAGGCGGCCATGCCTGGGAAAACCACTGGGGCAACCTCCGCAGCGGCAAGGTGCGCTACTGGTGCGTGGGAAAAAACTTGGGCTGGATGCGGCGGCTGGGCAAGCAGCAGCATAGCCGCAGCTTTGCTTCCGTCAGCGACCTGCTGGCAGCCTACGCCGAGGATGGGAAAGAACGCACGGAGCCGGTCTATCTTTCCATCGACAAGGATGTGCTCTCCCCAGCGGACGCCCATACCAATTGGGATCAGGGCGTAATGCGCCTCGAGGAACTGCAGACCGCAGTGACCAGCCTCAAGCCGCGCATTATCGCGGCAGACATCACCGGCGAAGTTTCCATCTATCGCTACCGCAGCCGCTTCAAGCGCATGCTGAGCGGCCTCGATGGCCAGAGTGAGCCATCGCCGCAAGAATTAGAGCACTGGCAGGCGCAGCACCAGGCCATCAATCGGCGCCTGCTCGAAATGCTTACCCGCTAACCCGCATTCCTGTTTTCGAAGTCCGCGTCATGATCCGCAAATTGTTCAGCCTGTCCCAACGCCCGCTATTCAAACAGCTGGGCCCCGGTTTGATCACCGGTGCCGCCGACGATGATCCCAGCGGCATCGCCACTTACTCTCAGGCTGGTGCTCAATATGGTTTCGGGCTGCTGTGGACGATCATCATCACCTTCCCGCTGATGGTCGGCATCCAGATAGTGAGCGCGCGTATCGGCAGGGTGACCGGCGAAGGGCTGGCTGCCAACATGCGGCGCCTTTATCCGCGATGGCTGTGCCTGTCGATCGTGTCGCTGTTCGTTGTTGCCAACACCATCAATATTGCCGCCGACCTGGCTGCCATGGGAGACGCCCTGCAACTGGTCGTAGGCGGCGGCGAGCACGGCCACGCATTGGTGTTCGGGCTGGCCTGCCTGCTGCTGCAGATGCTGCTGCCTTATGATCGTTATGTCAGTGCACTCAAATGGCTGACGCTCTCGCTGTTGTCCTACGTCGCCGTGATGTTCCTGATCAACGTACCCTGGCTCGACGCGGCACACCAGGCGCTGTTGCCGGAGATTTCCTTTTCGCCGGAATATGCGACCTTGGTGGTCGCCGTGTTCGGCACCACCATCAGCCCCTACCTGTTTTTCTGGCAGGCTTCGCAGGAAGTGGAAGACCTGCGCGCAGAACGCGGTGGCGTGGCGCTCAGGCACCGCCACGAGGGAGCGCAAAAGCACCTGCAGCGTATCAAGGTGGATACCTATTTCGGCATGGGATTCTCCAACTCGATCGCACTGTTCATCATGCTGAGCACGGCTGTCACGCTGCATGCTGCCGGCATCACGCATATCGAAACCTCTGCTCAGGCTGCCGAGGCACTGCGCCCGCTCGCCGGCAATCTGACTTTCCTGCTGTTCAGCCTGGGCATCATCGGCACCGGCATGCTGGCGGTGCCGGTATTGGCCGGTTCCGCCGCCTATGCGCTGACGGACTGCTTCGACTGGCCGCAAGGGCTGGACCGCGCAGTACTGGAAGCCAAGGAGTTTTATGCCATCATCGGCCTCGCCACGGTCGGCGGGGTCCTGCTCGACTTCACCTCCATCGATCCGATCAAGGGGCTGTTCTGGAGTGCCGTCATCAATGGCGTGATTGCCGTTCCCATCATGTTCATCATGATGAAAATGGCGGTGCGGCCGGAAGTGATGGGCCGATTCGTCATCAGCCGGAAATTGCGCCTGTTGGGCTGGGCCGCCACGCTGCTGATGCTGGCGACCGTGATGGTAATGGTCGTGTTCTAGGCCAGCCAGCCTGCGCGCGGCTGGTCTTTCCAGCTCAAGCGCTTCGCGTACAACTATCCAAGACAGTGCAAATGGTCGCGAAACCGTCGTCATCCAGCCAGGGACTGTTCGAGATGGTCAGCATGCGAGAGGCGAAATTTCGAGCGTTGGAGATATCTGCCTGAGGGAGCCTGTCTGCAAGATACGGGTAATCCGGCAGGGCGTGGATATAAAGCCGGCTGACTCCCAGGCCGGACAGCCAGAGCCTGGTCAATACGGCATCGCGTGCCTCGGCGGATGGCATCAGGACCATGAAAAACGGCCAGGTGCCCTCGCCGCCTGCGGCATCCTGCATGACTCGCACGCCGGCAATACCTTCCAGCCTGCTTAAACGCCTTGCCGCCTGTGCGTTCAGCGCCGTTAGAAAATCAGGCAAGCGGGCCAGTGCTCGCGCCCCTATGCCCTGACGCCAACGGCCCAATGCATGCAACGGGATGTCGTCCGAGAAATCATCGCCCACCGCTTCGATCAGCTGCCCCCGTTTCAGCGCGCGGCGTAGCGGTAAGCCGTAGGCAAGCGGCAGGCAGGCCGGGCGGTACAGCAGGGCGTAGCCCAGCAGTTCCAGGCTACGGCGCAGCTCCCAGACCCAATTGAAAGGGGTAATTTCTGCCGCAGTAGACTGCAGGCGCTGGAGTATGGCAGCCTCGCGGGCTACCAGCACCCCACCCTCGAAAGTGGTCAAGCCCTTGCCTACTGCCAGGCTGTAAAAACCGGCGTCACCAACCAACCCTACCGACTTCCCCTGCCAGCGTGCGCCCAGCGACTGCGCAGCATCCTCGATGACATGAGCGCCATGCCGTGCCGCGATTTCCAGCACCGGGGCAAGGTTTGCCACACGTCCACCGAGATGCGTGGCGATGATGGCTAGCGTTTCGGCGTCACAAAGTTCCGCGAGCCGCGTATGGTCGAGATCGAAGTGATCGGGTGCGAGATCGCACAGCACAGGTGTAAGCCCGCAGCGGAACACAGCCAGTGCAACCAGAGGACAGGTGTAGGCGGGCAGAATGACTTTACGCCGGCCAGATAACCGCTGAAACGCAGTGAGCGCAATGATTTGCGCAGCGGTGCCGGAGCAGGTCAACTGTACCGAAGGCACATCCAGAAACGCTGCCAGCTCCTGGCCAAAATCTCTGCCGCTCGGCAGCAGGTCATGCAAGCGCAGCGGCAAGCCTGCGGTGGGCGGCACCTCTCTCAATGCGGGTGCTCCGCCTCGCTTCGGCTCAGGCAGACGATGCCGGCCACGATTAGCAGCCCGCCGACTACCTGCAGCGCCGACAGGTGCTCGCCGAAGTACAGCACCGAGACGATGAGCACGGTGACCACCTCCAGGTGCGAAGCGGCGAAGGCAGGCCCAACCGGCGCGTGCTTGAGCAGCGTCATCCAGGTGATGAAGGCGCCGATGTAACCCACCACCGAGCCGTAGATCCAGGGGCTGAAAAAGATTTCGCGCAGCCAGGTCATGCTGAGCGAGAACTCGCCGGCATGCGTGGAAGCCAGCTTGAAGCAGACCTGGGTCGAGGTGTCGAACAGCATCAGCGCGCCGAAACCCAGTATGTAGAAACGCCGGGTACTCATGCACCGCCTCCAGCCAAGGCAACGCCCAGGGTAATCAGCCACATGCCGGCCACGCGCATGCGATCCAATCGCTCGCCGAACAGCAGCTTGCCCGCCACCATGACCACGACGATGTTGATCGAACCGATCAGCATGCCCAGCGACAATGGAACGATGGACAGCAGCGCCAGCCAGACCAGGAATTCCAGGCAGAAGCAGACGATGCCGAGCCAGAATACCGGCGAGACCAGCATGAGTTTCCAGCGATGCCATTCGGTTTCATGCTCGGTCACCGCCACAGCCTTGAAGGCCAGATGCCCGGTGGTATCGAGCACGATATTCAGCAGCCAGAAAAAAATAGCGAGGTTCGACAAGCCCTATCCTCATACAAGTAATGTGCGGAGTAATGTAAACGGAGCACCGGCCTGACGCAATCTCGGCCGTTCCCCGGGATCACAGATTACCGCCGGTGCCTGACAGTCTGCTTACTGCGGCTGATTTCGGCTGAGGGCTTTCAGAATGGGACGGACGCTACCGTTATGTCACATCCTCACTACTTCATGCCCAATACGCGCACGGAGTATCCAACATTCCTTTGCGACTTGCGTAGAATCATGCATGTTTCCATCCCGATCAAGGAAATTCCGTGAGCCAGCTCAACATCCTGCAACTACTGCCCCGCTTCCATCTTTTCAGCGCGCTTGACGCCGAGCAGCTCGCTTACGTCGCCGCCGAGACCCAGCACCTGGTAGTCGATCGCGGCGGCATCATTTTCAACCGCGGGGAAACCGCGCATGGGCTGTTCATGCTGATCACCGGGCAGGTAAAGCTGGCGGTCAATTCTCCCCAGGGAACGGAAAAGGTCATCGGCATCATCGGCGCCGGCGAGAGCTTCGGTGAAGCGATCATTTTCCTGGATCAGGCGACCTTCCCAATCTATGCCCAGGCAACGACTGAGTCGCAACTGCTGCTGATTCCCAAGCAGGTCATTTACAACCTGCTCGAACGCGACATGACCGTTTCGCGCAAGATGCTGGCCGGCCTGTCGGTGCGCAATCGTCAGCTCGTGCAAGACATCGAATCGGTCGCGCTGTTCAGCTCGACGCAACGGCTGATCGGCTACCTGCTGCAGATTGCCGGCAGCAATACCACTGGCCGCGTCACCCTGCCCGCCAGCAAAACCACCATCGCCTCCCTGCTCAACCTGACCCCGGAAACCTTGTCACGCACCATGCAAAAACTCCATCAGCTGGGCCTGATCGACGTCAATGGCAAGGAAATCATCATCACGGATCTCCCCGGCCTCAGGGCCTATGGCACGCTTGGGTGAAACACGGATCCGCCTCTTGATCTGCATCAATGCATTTAGGGCTCGCAAGCGATAACTTTCGCCATTATCCGTAGCGAAAGGGCGCGCCATCGGCGCTGTCATATGAAAATCGCACAACGCATCACGGCCAATACCCGACTGACTGATCTGATCAATCTGATCGAAGACACGCATCACACCTTCACGCGCGCCGAATTGAACCGGATTGCGCGGTTGCTGGGCGAGCCAGAGCTGGATTCGCTGTCGCAGGTCGGCGAAATCCGCAAATGCTTTACCGCACTGCATGCCGAGCTGGAGTCGCACCTGGCGAAGGAAGAAAACATCCTGTTCCCATACATCTCGAAACTGGATGACGGCGAGCCAGGCAGCGCCTGCTTTGGCAGTGTGGCCAATCCGATCCGCGTCATGAATGCGGAACACCTCGACATGATCGGCCAGCTGGAATCGCTGCGCCGGCTTACGGCGCAATATCGCCCCGCTGCCAACAGCAATCCGCAAACCTTCCTGCTGTTTGCCTCACTGGCCGGGCTCGACGACGACCTCATGGAGCATATGTACTGGGAAGACCAGGTGCTGTTTCCGCGCGCACTGCAGAAGGAACGCAGCCTGCTCGCCAGGTAGTTCGCGCGCTGCAGAAACCTGCGCCGAAAGATGGCTGCTGAACTAGCGCGTCATCTGCGCATACAGCAGCGGCAATTCGCGCGGTAATTCTTCCGGCTTGCGGATGACGGCAAAACCACCCGGACCGAAAAGATGTGGCAGATAGTCGTTGGCTTCAGAGTCTATGGTCACGCAGAACGGGCGCAGGCCCTGCCGCCGCGCCTCGATCAACGCGGCGCGTGTATCCTCGATGCCATAGCGCCCCTCGTAGTGATCGAGGTCATTCGGCTTGCCGTCAGTCAGCAATAGCAGCAGGCGCTGCTGGTGCTTCTGTTCGGCCATCAGCTTGCTGGCATGGCGAATGGCAGCGCCCATGCGTGTATAGAAACCGGGCTTGATGGCGGCGATACGTCCGCGCACATTGCCGTCATAGCGCTCATCGAAGCCCTTGATGTGATGAAAGCGCACCTGGCCGCGGCGCAGGGATGAGAAACCATGCAGCGCAAAGCGGTCGCCGGTGGCGGAAAGCGCTTCGGAGAAGAGGAACAGGCTGTCGCGGATGACGTCGATAACACGAGCAGTATCGGAAACATAGGTATCGGTGGACAGCGACAGATCGGCCAGCAGCAGGCAGGCCAGATCGCGCTGGCGATTGACCTGCGAGCGATAGAGGCCGCGCTGCCCGACTACCCCGCCGGCCAGCTGGTCGGCCTCCTGCTGTACCCATTGGTCGAGGTCGATTTCTTCGCCATCCTGCTGCGCCCGCTGCCAGGTGCGTACCGGCACCAGCGCCTGGAACTGGCTGCGCAGCTTGCGTGCGGTAATCCGCAGGTGCTCGGGCAATTCGGCCACGTGGGCTTCGCGCGTGATCATTTCCTGCAGCCGGCAGTAATCGGGCAGCAGAAGCTGCTTCTTGTAATCCCACTCGGGCAAAGGAATGCCCTCGCCCAGCGGAATATCGTCCTCGCCGGCCGGCGGCAGGTCGAGATCGAAGCGCAGTTTGGCCGCGCTGGGCTTGGCATCCCGCGCCATGGTCAGCATATCCATGTCCTCGACGGCCAGCTTGGCGCTTTCGGTATCTTCGTCGTCATCCTGCGGGCGATTGACGTTGACGAATTCGCTCCACGAGAAAATGCTTTCCGCCCGGAACATCATGAGAAAGCCATCCTTGCCATCCGGCATCTCCCTGCGCTCGGCGAGATGCTTGCGCTTGCTCTGGAGCTCCTTGACCTTGTCCGATTGTTCACGCTCGGGCGTGCCGTCTCCTCCGGAATTGTTGGCTGCAGCTACGAGGGTTGGCGGCGCCGGATGCGGCCATAGCGGCACCGGTTGGAACGGCCGCCGG